>NZ_QETI01000019.1:0-78700 GCF_003105075.1 Comamonas sp. JNW | reverse complement strand
CCAGGGGCGTGCCGCATAACTCACTACGCGCCAGGGCGCTCCGTTCAAACAGATGCGGCAAGCATGACGACGAAGGCGTGTGTCCTTCGGCACACGCCCGCCCCTGGGCCTGTGCTTCTCGGCACGGACAGAAGGGGAAAGAGGGGGCCCAGCAGCCCAAGCTGGCATCGCTGCGCTCGGCATGGGAGGTGACGGCATCCCCCTTCTGTATGCGCCTGTGGTGGGGCGTTTGCGGGCTGGCATGCGCGCCCCAGCGCGCATGCTTCGTGAACTGACTCGCCGTGGCTGTTTGAACGGAGCGCTTTAGCGCGTAGTGAGTTCCACGGCGCAGTCCGCAAACGTCACACCACAGGTTGCCCCGCAGCGCAGCGAAGGGGTCGCAGACGGTAGGGGCGTGTTTCTTTGCTTACTTTCTTGCACGAGCAAGAAAGTAAGTCGCCTGCCGGGCGAAAACCGGCCTCAGGCCTGAAGGCCACAGCAGGAGCCTGCAGGGCCAAGAGCGATGGAATGCCGACCGTCACACGATCCGCACGCCGCCCGAAACATCAGGACTGCCCTGGCAGACCGGCATCCTCAGCAGGCTGAGAAGCCAAAGGATCCCAGTCCGCCCAATCGGGCCCAAACAACTCCACCGGATGCGCCGACCGCTCCGACCCATTGCCACAAGCCATGGACGACGCAGCGCAATAACGGTCACACCCCCAGCAAGTCCGCTCCGGATGCGCAGGATGGATAGGAAAACGTTTGGCCATAAAGAGCTAACAGGGCAAAGATATAGCAGTACCGCACCACTGTGCGCCTGCGTCAGTCAGCAAAATTTGACCTGGATCATGCTTGGCGTACACCGCAACGCACGGTCAGCGATGGGCAGCGAAAATGGAGGCTGTGAAACAGCTCCTGAACACCCCACCCACAGCAGGCTTTGACGAGCCGTTCGGCATGCTGCAGGCCTGCCACGGCCGGGTGGCGCGCAGCCTGGATCTGTTGGGCCGCCTGGGTGCCTACCTGGCCGAGCAGGGCGGCGGCGATGCGCAGGGCCAGGCGCGCGATGCGGCGGCCGATGTGCAGCGCTACTTTGACCTGGCGGCGCCCTTGCACCACCAGGATGAAGAGCAGCATGTGCTGCCCGTACTGCGGGCGGCGGGGCAGGGCGCGCTGGCAGACCAGCTGCAGGCCGAGCACCGGCAGATGGAGGCGCTGTGGCCGGCGATACGGGCGGATCTGCAGGCGGTGCAAGCAGGCCATGCACCGACGGGCGAGGCGCTGGTGGCGGCCCGGCGCCGCTGGGCCGATTTTGCCGAGGTCTATACGCGCCATATCGCGGCAGAGGAGACGCAGGCCTACCCCAGCGCGCAAGCGCAATTGGAGCCAGCCGTGCAAGCCGCCATGGGGCGCGAGATGGCGCAGCGGCGCGGGGTGCGTTACCCGGAGGCGGGGCCATGAAAGGGGAACTGCAGCCAGCACGCCAGCGGCCGCTGGCCGTCAAGATCGGCGCCATTGGTTGCGCGCTGCTGCTGATGGCGCTGGTCGCGATTGGCCTGACCTTGCGGCTGACCTGGTCGCTCGAAGGCGGCGCTGCGGCCGTGAACGAAGCGGGGCGCATGCGCATGCAGACCTGGCAGCTGGCGCAGGCCTTGCCGGAGGCGAGCCCGCAGCGCCTGGCCTTGCTGATCGGCCAGCTCGACACCAGCCTGGCCTTGCTGGAAAAGGGTGATGCCGCCCGGCCGCTGTCGGTGCCGCGCGATAAGGCCTCGCGTGCCGCCCTGCAAGCTGTGCAGCAACGCTGGCAGCGGCTGCGCGCAGCCTGGCAGCAGCCGGTGACTGGCAGCCATGTGGTGCAGGCCGAGGTCACGGCCCAGCAGGCGCAGAGCTTTGTCGGCGAGGTGGACCACCTGGTCGGCCGCATCGAGCAGCAACTGGCGCGCTGGACGACCTGGCTCAACACCGCCCAGTTCGTGATGATGGCGCTGGCCATTGCTGCCGCGCTGGCGCTGCTGTATGCGGCCCAGCTGCTGGTGTTTGGGCCGCTGGCGCGGCTGCAGACGGCCCTGGCCCAGGTCGAGGCGGGCGATTTGTCGGTGCGGGTGCACGCCGATGGCGGCGATGAGTTTGGTGCGCTGGCGCGGGGCTTCAACCGCATGGCGGTGCGCCTGCAGGACCTGTATGCCAGCCTGGAGCGCCGCGTGCAGCAAAAGACCGAACACCTGCAGGCCGAACGCGCCCGCCTGGCGGTGCTGTACGACGCTGCCGCGCTGGTGGCGCGCGCTGATGCGCTGCCGGTGCTGGCCCAGGGCTTTGCGGCCCAGATGCGCAAGACGGCGCAGGCCGATGCGGTGGCGCTGCGCTGGTCGGACGAGCACAACCGCCGCTATGTGCTGCTCGCGTCCGAAGGGCTGCCCGAGGAGATGGTCGATGCCGAGCACTGCCTGCCCACCGGTGACTGCGTTTGCGGCCAGCCCCAGGCCCAGGCGCAGACCCAGCTGGTGGCGCTGCAGGATTGGCGCCGTGGCGTGCCGGCAGCGGCCGGCCGGGTCGATGCCGGGCAATGCCGGCGGGCGGGCTTTGTCAGCGTGCTGAGCGTGCCGGTGCGGCTGCATGAGCGCATGGTGGGCGAGGTGGACCTGTTCTTTCGCCAAGCCACCATGTTGGCGCCCGATGACCGTGCGCTGCTCGATGCGCTGGCCAGCCACCTGGCCGGCGGCATGGAGGGCCTGCGCGCCGACGCCTTGCAGCGCGAAGCGGCGGTGGCCGACGAGCGCGGCCTGCTGGCGCGCGAGCTGCACGACTCCATTGCGCAGAGCCTGGCGTTCTTGAAGATCCAGGTGGGGCTGTTGCGCAGCGACATGGCGCGGCTGCCCCCGGATGGCGCGCGCGTGCAGGCAACCTTGGGCGAGCTCGATACCGGCATCCGCGAAAGCCTGTCCGATGTGCGTGAGCTGCTTCTGCACTTTCGCACCCGTACCAATGCCGAGGACATCGTGCCTGCGCTGCGCACCACCTTGACCAAGTTCGAGCACCAGACCGGTCTGCCCGCGCAGCTGCAGATTGCCGGCGAAGGCATGGCGCTGCCGCCCGATGTGCAGGTGCAGGTGCTGCATGTGGTGCAGGAGGCGCTGTCCAACGTGCGCAAGCATGCGCAGGCCAGCCAGGTGTGGGTGGAGGTGGAGCAAGGCCCGCAGTGGGCGGTGGAGGTGCGCGACGATGGCCAGGGCATGGCGCAGGCCGCCCTGGCGCTGGATGAAACCCATGTGGGCCTGCGCATCATGCGCGAGCGCGCCGCTAGCATTGGTGCCAGCCTGGAGATCCATTCCGTCCCCGGGGCCGGCACCTGCGTGCGCCTGAGCCTGCCCCGCTTGCAGCCCCTGCAACCCCTTCAGCCTCTACCGACTTTTCAGCCGCCCACGGCCGCAACCTTTGCCACCTCCAGGAGCCCCGCATGACGGCAGCGCAAGCGCCTACCCCCGCGATACGCCTGCTGGTGGTGGACGACCACCCGCTCTTTCGGCGCGGTGTGATCGCGCTGCTGGCCGCCCAGCCGCAGCTGCAGGTGGTGGCCGAGGCCGGCGATGCGGGCGAGGCGCTGCGCCAGGCCGCGCAGCTACAGCCCGATGTGGTGCTGCTGGACCACCATATGCCGGGCGTGAGCGGCGTGGATCTGTTGCCGGACCTGCGCGCAGCAGCGCCGGCGGCGCGGGTGCTGGTGCTCACCGCCAGCGAAGACGCGGGCACGCTGGCGCTGGCCTTGCAGCGCGGCGCCCAGGGCTACCTGCTCAAGACGGCCGACAGCGAGGTGCTGGTGGCCGCGATCGAGCGCGCGCTGCGCGGCCAATCGACGGTGAGCATGGAGATGACCGACAAGCTGGTGAGCGCCCTGCAAAACCGGCCGCTGGAGCCGGTTGCGCCGCCGCCGGCCATGCCCGAGCCGGCCGACCCGCTGGAGCAGCTGTCGCCGCGCGAGCTGGAGATCCTGCGCGAAATTGCCGCCGGTGCCAGCAACAAGGAGATTGCGCGCAGCCTGGCCATTGCCGAGACGACGGTGAAGATCCATGTGCAGCACATTCTGCGCAAGCTGGGCCTGTCATCGCGCGTGCAGGCCGCGGTGCTGCTGACCGAGGGGCGCGGGCGTACGGGCGGCTAAGGCTGTCGCCTCAAATGCCTGGCCTGATCAAGCGCCCCGGTGGCGCTCCAGCAGCAAGGCCAAGGTCTGCCAGGCAGCCGGCTGCTCGGCCATCGCCACCGAGATGCGCAGCAAGCTCGACGGCGCCTGGCGCGGCGAGAACAGCACGCCAGGCGCCAGCAGCAGGCCATGCTCGCTGGCCTGGCGCGCCAGCAGTTCCGAATCCATGCCGCAGTCCACCCAGGCGAAGGTGCCGGCGACGGGCTCATGCACCGCGTGGCAGCCCAGCGCTTCGAGCTGGCGCAGGCAGCGGTGGCGCGCCTTGTCCACCCGCTCGCGCAGCCGGTCCACATGCTTGCGGTAGCTGCCATCGGCCAGGATGCGGTGCACGATCTGCTCGCTGGGCAGGGCGGAGGTCAGGCCCCCCAGCAGCTTCAGATCGGTCAGCTGGTGGATGAACTCGGGGCGCGCGGCCACATAGCCCACGCGCAAGCCGCCTGACAGTGTTTTGGAATAGCCGCCCACCAGCAGCACGCGCTGCAGCCGGTCCATGGCGGCCAGGCGCAAGGGCATATTGCCCAGGTACTCGGAATAGGTGTCGTCCTCGACCAGCAGAAAATCATGCCGCTCGGCAATGCGCAGCACCTCGTGCGCCACGCCGGCCGACAGGCTCAGCCCGGTGGGGTTGTGCACCGCGGTGTTGAGGATAAAGAGCTTGGGCTGGTGCTGCGCGGCCAGTGCCTGCAGCGCCTGCACATCGGGGCCGCCGGGCAGGCGCGGCACCCCCACCACGTTGACCCCCATGGTGTTGAGGCGGCCAAAGATCAGGAACCAGCCCGGGTCCTCGACCAGCACGGTGTCGCCGGGCTGCAAAAAGCAGCGCACGATCAGGTCCAGCCCGTGGGTGACGCCGCTCACCGTCATCAGCTGGGTCTCGGGGTGGGCCGGCACTTCTTGCGCCTGCAAGGTCGATGCGATCTGGCGGCGCAGCGGCGCCAGGCCCTGGGGCAGGCCATAGCCCAGCAGGCTGCGCTCGGCACGCAGGCCCTGCTTCAGGATGGCGCGCAACGCGCCGCTGATCAGTCCCTCGTCCATCCAGCTGGCCGGCAGGCAGCCGGCGCTGCCGGTGTGGCCGGAGCCATCGGCATCCTCGCGGAAGATACCGCGCAGCAGGTAGGAGGTATCAAAGGCCGCGCCCTGGGCCAGGCTGGCCGCAGGGGCTGCGGCCGCCTCGGCCAGCGCGCGCTGGGCACAGACAAAAAAGCCCGCACCCCGGCGCGACTGCACCAGGCCCTGCGCGGCCAGCCGGTCATAGGCTTGCACGACGGTGTCGCGGCTCACCCCCGCCTGCTCGGCCAGCGCCCGCACCGACGGCAGGCGCATGCCCGCGCGCAGCCCATGGTTGCGGATGCGGTCGCTGAAATGCGCCACCAGCTGCTCGACCAGGGAGGCGCTGCCGGTGCGCACCGGCTGCCAGCCCCAGGCAGCTGCGGCCAACGGACTGGCGGTTGCAGCTGCGGGGGAAGCGTGGGCAACAGCGGCGGCAGGTGAAAGTGTCAGGGTCATAAGAGCAGGCCAATTCTTGAACTGGCCAGATAAAGTGTACCGGTACTGTACTGCATGGCAGCGCTAGCATGTCAACAGCTTTTCTTTTCTCCTTTTTCCCGCACCTTGCCATGTCCGTTCTGCCCGAAACCTCCGCCTTTGTGGTGCCCCTGGCCCTTTTCGCCTTTGTCAGCTCCGTCACGCCGGGCCCCAACAATGTGATGCTGACGGCTTCGGGCGCGAGCTTTGGTTACCGCCGCACGGTGCCGCACATGCTGGGTATCAGCCTGGGGGTGGTGGCCATGCTGCTGCTGGTGGGTCTGGGCCTGGGCGTGGCCTTTGAGCGAGAGCCGCGCCTCTACACCTGGCTCAAGTACCTGGGCGCCGCCTACCTGCTGTGGCTGGCCTGGAAGATCGCCCGCTCGGGCCAGGCGGGGGCCGGGCAGGCCGGGGCACAGCCCTTTGGCTTTTGGCAGGCCGCGGCCTTTCAGTGGGTGAACCCCAAGGCCTGGATCATGGCCATCGGCATTGTGGCGACCTACACCCCGCGCGATGGCTATGCCGCCAATCTGCTGCTTGCCGCGCTGGTGCTGGGCCTGGTGAACTACCCCAGCGTCAGCGTCTGGACCTTGTTTGGCAGCGCGGTGGGCCGCGCGCTGCGCACGCCCCGGGCGCTGCAGCGCTTCAACTGGTGCATGGCGGCGCTGCTGGTGCTGTCGCTCTACCCCGTGTTGGAGGGCTGATCGTTGGCGAAAGGGTCATGCAGCTGGCTCAGGGTTCGCCCGGCATGCAGGCCCGGCGCCCGCTCGCTACAATGGTTCTCAGCCTTTGCATTGGAGAGAGCCCATGTCCAGCCCGCACACCGACGCCGACACCGAACACCCGCCGATGGATACCGTGGAAGCCATTGTTCCGCTGATGCCGGTGGTGCTGCCCGTGGTGGGCGCGCTGATGATGTTCCTGCTGGCCTTTATCGCCGTCTACATGGCCTGAGCGCTGCGCGCAAACCGCGCTCCAGCTCTTGTTGCTGAACCCGCCGCTGGCGGGTTTTTTGTTGCCTGCCGCTCCCTCGCGATGGCTGGCGATAGCTGACGCGGCCCCGCGCTGCTGTGGCCGCTTGGCGACGCCGGGCCCAGCGCCACCTGCGCGACAGGAGGCTTGCCAAAGAAACCGGTATCAATACAGTTATGCATTTCGTCATGCGTCAAATGCATAGATGTTGAGACTGAAAATCACCGTTTTGGGGGCCGACTGCTAAAATCGCCAGTCCAGCGTAGGCATTTTTGCGCACAGGCATGGCGCCTTGTCCGACGTTGTGGAGACGGTTTTTCAAAAATGGGTTGCTGTCGGCCAGGGGCTTGTCGCAGCGGTTTTTGATGAACCGTTTACAACTTTGAAAGCCTTCCCATGAACGCAAACATCCAGGCCGGTGTCGCCATTCAGGCCCCCGACTACGTCAAGAACCCCAAGCTCATCGCCTGGGTGGCCGATATGGCCGCGCTGTGCAAGCCCGATGCCGTCTACTGGTGCGATGGCAGCCAGGAAGAATACGACCGCCTCTGCCAGCAACTGGTCGATGCCGGCACCTTCAAGAAGCTCAACCCCGCCAAGCGCCCCGGCAGCTTTCTGGCCTGGTCCGATCCCTCGGACGTGGCCCGCGTGGAAGACCGCACCTACATCTGCTCGGCCAAGAAGGAAGACGCCGGCCCGACCAACAACTGGATGGAACCTGCCCAGATGCGCTCGACTCTACAGCCGCTGTTTGACGGTTGTATGAAGGGCCGCACCATGTATGTGGTGCCGTTCTCGATGGGCCCGCTGGGCTCGCCCATTGCCCACGTGGGCATCGAGCTGTCCGACAGCGCCTATGTCGCGGTCAACATGAAGATCATGACCCGCATGGGCCGTGCCGTGTACGACGTGATCGGCAGCGATGGTGCATTTGTGCCCTGCGTGCACACCATCGGCGCGCCGCTGCAGGCCGGCGAAAAGGACACCACCAGCTGGCCTTGCAACAAGACCAAGTACATCGTGCACTACCCCGAGACGCGCGAAATCTGGTCCTACGGTTCGGGCTACGGCGGCAATGCGCTGCTGGGCAAGAAGTGCTTTGCGCTGCGCATCGCCTCCACCATGGGCCGCGACCAGGGCTGGCTGGCCGAGCACATGCTGATTCTGGGCGTGCAAAATCCCCAGGGCAAAAAGTACCACGTGGCCGCCGCTTTCCCCAGCGCCTGCGGCAAGACCAATTTCTCGATGCTGGTGCCGCCCACCGGCTTTGAAGGCTGGAAGGTCACCACCATCGGCGACGACATCGCCTGGATTAAGCCCCAGGCCGACGGCTCGCTGCGCGCCATCAACCCCGAAGCCGGCTACTTTGGCGTGGCCCCCGGCACCAACTACCACACCAACCCCAACTGCATGGCCAGTTTGGACAAGAACGTGATCTTCACCAACGTCGCGCTGACCGATGACGGCGATGTGTGGTGGGAAGGCATGGAAAAGGACAGCGGCCAGCTGCCCGACCACCTGATTGACTGGCAAGGCAAGGACTGGACGCCCCAGATCGCCAAGGAAACCGGCGCCAAGGCCGCCCACCCCAATGCCCGCTTCACCGTCGCTGCCACCAACAACCCGGCGCTCGACGAAGCCTGGGACGACCCCAAGGGCGTGAAGATCGATGCCTTCATCTTTGGCGGCCGCCGCTCGACCACCGTGCCGCTGGTGACCGAGGCGCGCAACTGGAAGGAAGGCGTCTACATGGCTGCGACCATGGGCTCGGAAACCACCGCTGCCGCCTTTGGCGCGCAAGGCGTGGTGCGCCGCGATCCATTCGCGATGCTGCCTTTCATGGGCTACAACATGAGCGACTACTTCGCCCACTGGCTGAACCTGGGCGACAAGCTCGAAGCCGCTGGCGCGCAGCTGCCCAAGATCTACACCACCAACTGGTTCCGCAAGGATGCCGCTGGCAAGTTCGTCTGGCCTGGCTACGGTGAGAACATGCGCGTGCTCAAGTGGATGCTCGACCGCCTCGAAGGCCAGGTGCAGGGCACGCAGACCGCCTTTGGCGTGGCACCGCAGTACGCCGAGATCAACTGGACCGGCCTGGACTTCAATGCCGAGCAGTTCAAGACCGTCACCAACATCGACACCGCCGTCTGGACCGAAGAGCTGGCATCGCACCAGACCCATTTCGACCACCTGGCCCAGCGCCTGCCCCAGGCCTTGCTGGACATCAAGGCCGATCTGGAAAAGCGCCTGGCTGCTGCCTGATCGGTAGCTCACGAGGTCGCTGGTAGCACTGCTGCCAGTGGCTGGGATAGCGAAAGACAACAAAACCCCGCATGTTTCAGGCATGCGGGGTTTTGTTTTGTGGGAGTGGCGGGCCTTACACCCGCTGGGGCTCAGCGTCAGCGCATCGGTAGGACTGTGGTTTGTTGCATACAGTCGGCACCGCTGAGGGCAGGAAAGCGCTTGCCAACCTTCTTCCAGGCACCTGCCGCTTGTGCTGGCGGAGGTGTTTAGCGATGCCAAGCTGCTGATCCGCTATGGATGGGGGCGACCACCGACAACAAAAAAGCCACGGCATGCCGTGGCTCTTGAAAAGGCAGATCGTGGCTGCCGGCGCTGGGGCTCTGGAGGACCGCCGGCGTTGATCAGTAGTTCTTGTGGTAGAACGAAACCGCTGCGTCGCTCATGGCGCGGTTCAGGTCAGCCATCACGCGGCTGTCTTGCAGGGCCACTTGCCAGGTCTTGTCGTCTTCCAGGGCGCGGCGGTGGCCTTCGTCCCAGCTGCGGCGAGCGGCGCGCAGGCTGCTGCTCAGGTTGCGGGCAGGGGCAGCGAGCAGGGCGATGGCGACAAAGGCGACGGCCCACAGCAGGGCCCAGCCAGCGATCCAGTGGCTGCCGCCAGCGACGGAGTCCACCAGGCGGGTGGCAACCACCAGCACGGCAGCGACCAGCGCGGCCAGCATCAACGATGCGCCAACGCCCTTGGTGCCGAAGGTGGTCTTGAGATGTTCAGCAGCACGTTCCACACGCAGAACGCCCGTGTGCTCGGTAGCCATGTCAGTGTGTACAAAACTGTTGGTCATGATGGATGTCTTTGGGATTAATGCTTCTTTGAAGCGATGAACGAAGTATAGGGTTTACCCTAGACGTTCTCAAATTTATCTTTTGAATCTGTATCATTCATGTCAGTGATGTATTGCGGTTCGCCCAGCGCTGCAAAGGATTGAAAATGCTGCCCCACCAATTTCGGCACCTGGACCTGAACCTCTTGCGTGTATTCGACGAGGTGATGAATGAGCGCAGCCTGACCCGGGCGGCCGACAAGCTGGCCATCACCCAGCCGGCAGTCAGCAATGCGATGCGGCGCCTGCGCGAGGCGCTGCATGACGAGCTTTTGGTGCGCAGCGGCCAGGGTGTGGAGCCCACACCGCTGGCCAATGCGCTGTGGCCGGTGGTGCGCGAATCGCTGGCGCGCCTGCAGGCCAGCTTTGCGCCTGAGCGCTTTGACCCCGCCCATGCGACCCAGGCCTTTGTCGTGGCGATGGCCGATGCCACCGCCGCCACCTTGCTGCCCAGCCTGATGCACATTCTGGAGACCGAGGCACCAGGCGTCTCTGTGCATGTGCAACCACTCACTACCCGTGATCCGCGCGAGGAGCTGGACGCCGAGACGGCGGACCTGGCCGTGGGCTATTTCCCCTTTGTGCTCGCCGAGATGACGGCGCGCGCCCAGTCGGGGGACCTGGTGGATTTCGAGAGCCGGCGCCTCTATGACGGCGAATACCTCTGCGTGATGCGCAAGGACCATCCTTTGAGTGAGGGCTTGCTGACTTTGGAGCGCTACTGCGATGCACGCCATATGCTGGTGAGCTTTTCCGGCCAGCCCTTTGGCTTTTTGGACGAGGCGCTGGCATCGATCGGCCGCAAGCGCCGGGTGGTGCTGACGGTGAACCAGTACTTCACCGCCGCGCGCGTGGTGGCGCGCACCGACCTGCTGACCGTTTTGCCGCGTCACTTTGTGCCTGCCACCGGCATCGCCGATCTGCTGGCCTTCCAGCCGCTGCCGCTGCGCGTCGAGGCCGTGCATGTGGATGCGCTGTGGCGCAGCCGCAGCGGGCATATTCCGCCCTCGGCGCTGGAATGGATGCTGCATGCACTGGAGCGCTCGGCCCGGGCGGCTTTTCCTGACCTGGAATTACCGATGTAGCGGGCTGCAAGGCGCTAAAGCCCATGGTAGGCTAGGCGACCATGCACCTGCAAATTCTGTCCGACCTGCATCTGGAGACCCACCCCCATTTCCGTGCCCAGCCTGCGCCCGGCGCCCAGTTGCTGGTGCTGGCCGGCGACATTGGCTCCTACCAGAATGGCTCGATGCTGGACGATAAGGATTTTGGCCTCACCCAGTTCAGCCCGCAGCAGGCTGGCGGCCATTGGCCCGAGCCGGTAATCCTGGTGCCTGGCAACCACGAGTTTGACAACCAGGATTTCGATGCCGCCCGGCTGCGCCTGCGTGCCAGCTGCGAAAAGTTGGGCATCACGATGCTGGACTGCGACACCCTGATCATCGACGGCGTGCGCTTTATCGGCACCACACTCTGGTCCGACTACGACGCCATTGCCCTGCACAACGGCGTGACCGAGCTGGGCGCGCTGATGAAGCAGCGCGAGAAGGCCTTCAAGGCCGCGAACTTTTACTTGACCAAGGCCCAGATGCAGCGCAACGGCCAGCCCTTTTTGGCCGCCGAGATGCGCGACGAAGCGCTGCGCTGCCAGGAATGGCTGCGCGCCGCACTGGCCGAGCCCTTTGATGGCAAAACCGTCGTCATCACCCACTTTGCGCCCAGCCTGCGCAGCGCCGATCCGCGCTATGGGCTGACGCCCGGAACCGCCGGTTTTTGCAATGTGCTCGATGACCTGCTGCCCTATGCCGACCTCTGGATCCACGGCCACCTGCATGCGCCCAGCGATTACCTGGCCAAAGGCCAGCACAGCGATGGCCGCCCCTGGCAATGCCGGGTCGTGGCCAACCCGCTGGGCTATGCGCGCAAGGGCGAGCAGGAGAGCTTCAATCCGCATTGCCTGGTGGCGGTGTAGCCAGGGTCGATCCACTTCCGGCATTCCCTCTGCCAAGCCCAAATCCAAGGGTTTTTACCTAAATTTGTCGCCGCGCCTGATGCATATCAATGCCCGTTTGACGATAAATCTATATGCTGATACACATGATTTAGCCTGTAAAGCGCGTTCTCGCTGATGGAGCGCGGGTTTGCCAGGCCACAGTCCAGCGTTGGTGGCGCCACCGGTGTTGGGTCCCTCACCCCTTTTTTGAAGGAGTCAAGGCATGCGTATTTTGTTGGCCGTTGATGGCAGCCCCTACACCCAGAAGATGCTCGATTACCTGGCAGCGCACGCAGAGTGGCTGACGCCCAACCACCATTACACGGCGCTCACGGTGCAGCCCCTGCTGCCGCCCCGGGCTGCCAAGGCCTTGGGCAAGGCGCTGGTGGACGACTACCACAGCGAAGAGGCGCAGAAGGTGCTGGTGCCGGTGCAGGAGTTTCTGGCCGCCCACCAGGTCAAGGCCGTGGCCGAGACTGCCGTAGGCCCGATCTCCCAGACCATTGCCGAGACGGCCGATAAGGGCGGCTATGACCTGCTGATCATGGGCACCCGCGGCCATGGTGCGCTGGCCAAGCTGGTGCTGGGCTCGGTGGCGACCCAAGTGCTGGCCGAGAGCAAGCTGCCGGTATTGCTGATTCGGTAAATGGATCAGATCATGCGTCTGTCATTTGCTATTCACCATATAGCAATACTTGGCGCGGATACTGCGCATGCAATGGATGTCACTGATGAGGGAGGGATGGAACCACCGGTGCGATGAATGCCTGTGGACATCCGGAAACTGCTTGCATCCCCCTGGGGGTGCAGGCAGTTTTTTTATGCCTTGACCATGGCGCGAGCGGCCGCCGTGGGCGGCGCCAGGCTGCTCTTGGCGCTGTGCACCATCGCGTCGCTCAGGGCGCCCAGCAAGGCCGACTGCAGGTTCCAGCAGTGCCAGTACAGGTCGACGCGCAGCACCTGGGTCTCGGCCACATTGACCAGGCGGCCATCGGCGAGGTAGGGGCGGGCCAGCAGCTCGGGCACCACGCCCACGCCCCAGCCAGCGGCCACGGCGCGCACCTGAGCTTCGGAGTTGGGCACATAGAGCTGGTGCAGGCCGACGGTCTTGAGGCCCATCGCGCGGGCGACAAACACGCGCTGCATGTCATCCTTGCGGTTGTAGCTCAAAAACGGCAGGTGCTTGAAGTTGCTGCGGTTGATTCCTTGCGGCACATGCTGCTGGGCAAAGGCGGGCGATGCCACGGCGATGTAGTGCATTGCGCCCAGCGCGGTCACGCGGCAGCCGCGCAGCGCCTGCGGCATGGTGGTGACGCAGCCGAGCACCTCGCCGGTGCGCAGCAGCTCCAAGGTGTGGTCCTGGTCGTCGGTGATGATCTCCAGCGGCAGCTGCTGCAGCGCGATGTCCTGCAGCGCATCGAGCGCCCAGGTGGCAATGCTGTCGGCATTGATGGCAATCGAGATGGCCTCGTCATGCGCATTGCGGCGCATGGTGTGGGGCAGCAGGCTGTGCAGCTCCTGCTCCAGGTCGGTGCGCAGCAGCCGCAGCTGCTGGGTGTGCTTGAGCAGCAGCTGGCCGGCAGCGGTGGGCCGCAGCGGGCGGCTGCGCACCACCAGCACCGAGCCGATCTGTGCCTCCAGTGCGCGCAGCCGCTGCGAGACGGCCGATTGCGTCACATTCAGGCGCAGCGCGGCCTTCTCGAAACCGCCTTCTTCAATCACGGCGGCCAGGCATTCCAGCGCGACAGGGTCCAGGTTGCTCATAGGGCTCCAGTATTAGTACAACTGATGAATCCTGAAGAAGTTTAATTGCACTTTATGTTACAGCCAAGATGCCAGACACTGAGAGGCATGAAAGTCATCATCCTCGGCGCCGGCATCATCGGCACCAGCACTGCCTGGCATCTGCTGCAACTCGGCCACGACGTCACCGTCGTGGATCGCCAACCGGACGCGGCGCTGGAGACCAGCTATGCCAATGCCGCGCAGATCTCGGTGAGCTACTGCGAGCCCTGGGCCAACAAGCATGCCCCGCTCAAGGCGCTCAAGTGGATGTTCGACAAGGAGGCGCCGCTGCTGCTGCGCCCGCATGCCGATCCGCAGCAATGGCGCTGGCTCACGCAGTTTCTGGCCGAGTGCAATGACCGCTCCTTTGCCCGCAATGTGCAGCAGATCGTTGCGCTCGGTGCCTACAGCCACAACGCCTTGAAGGCCGTGGTGGCCCAGACCGGCATCCAGTTCAACCGGCTCGAGCGCGGCATTGCCCACTTCTTCACCAGCGACGAAGCGGTGCAGGATGCGCAGATGGCCGTCGACCTGATGCGCCAGTACGGTGTGAACCGCCGCATGGTCAGCACCGAAGAGTTTTTGAAGATCGAGCCCGCCTTCAAGCCCTATGCCGCGCATATCAAGGGCGGCACCTTTACCGAGAGCGACGAGAGCGGCGATGCGCGCGTGTTCACGCAAAAGCTCGCCCAGCTCTGCGCCCAGGGCGGTGTGCAGTTTCTCTACAACCACCGTGTCGAGCGGCTGAATGTGGCCGGTGGCGCGATCGACTCGGTCACCGTGCGCGCCACCGCAGCAGGCGCAGACAGCAGCCCGCGCACCTTGCAGGGTGATGCCGTCATCGTCGCCTGCGGCAGCTATACCGCGCCGCTGTTGCGCACCTTGGGCCTGAATGTGGCCATCTACCCGGGCAAGGGTTACAGCGCCACCTTGCCGATCTTGAAGCCTGAGGCCGCGCCCTTTGTCAGCTGCATTGACGATGGCAACAAGCTGGCGATGAGCCGCCTGGGCAACCAGCTGCGCGTGGCCGGCACGATCGAGCTCAACGGTTTTGACAGCTCGCTGGACAGCCCCCTGGCCAAGGCCCGCTGCCACATGCTGGCGCGCCGCATCGAGGAGCTGATGCCCGGCGTCTGCGACACCCGCCTGCCTGAGCAGGGCGGCAACCCGCAGTTCTGGACCGGCCTGCGCCCCGCTACGCCCACCAATATTCCGTTCATCGGCCGCACCAAGATCGGCAAGCTCTGGATCAATGCCGGCCACGGCACCTTGGGCTGGACCCATGGCGCCGGCAGCGGCAAGGCGATGGCCGAGCTGGTGAGCGGGCGCATGCCGGAGATGCGCTTTGGCTTCTATGGCTTCGAGAGCGACAGCAAGCGCCAGACTGCCGTCGCTGTGTAAAGGTCTCACAGCACCGTGAAAAAAGGGCCGCACACTGTGCGGCCCTTTGGCGTTTATATCGCGGACGGATCAGGCGTCCAGACGCACCAGCCAGCCGTGGCGGTCCGGGGCGCGGCCGTACTGGATATCGGTCAGTTCCTTGCGCAGGGCCATCGTGACTTCGCCAGCGGGGGCCGACAGGTCGCCCACCGAGAAGCCCTCGCCCTTGAGCTGGCCGATGGGGGTGATCACGGCAGCGGTACCGCAGGCAAACACTTCGGTGATCTCACCGGAGGCCACGCCCTGCTTCCACTCGTCCACAGCGATCTTGCGCTCTTCGACCACCATGCCACGGTCGCGTGCCAGTTGCAGCAGCGAGTCGCGGGTGATGCCTTCCAGAATGCTGCCCGACAGCGCAGGCGTGACCAGCTTGTTTTGCTTGCCGTAGACCAGGAACACGTTCATGCCGCCCAGCTCTTCGAGGTACTTGCCTTCGGCAGGATCGAGGAACAGCACCTGCGAGCAGCCGTTGTCCTGGGCTTGCTGCTGGGGCAGCAGCGAAGCGGCATAGTTGCCGCCGCACTTGGCAGCGCCGGTGCCGCCCTTGGCCGCGCGGGCATAGTCGGTCGACAGCCAGATCGCCACGGGCGCCACGCCCTTGGCAAAGTAGGGGCCGGCGGGGCAGGCGATCACGTAGTAGGTGGCCTTGTGGGCGCTGCGCACGCCCAGGAAGACTTCGTCACCGATCATGAAGGGGCGCAGGTACAGGCTCGCTTCGTTGCCGCTGGGCACCCAGTCCTTGTCCACGGCGATGATCTGCTTGAGCGATTCGACAAAAACATCGACCGGCAGCTCCGGCAGCGCCAGGCGGCGGGCGGAGCGTTGCAGGCGCTCGGCATTGGCCTGGGGGCGGAAGGTCCAGACCGAGCCATCGGCATGGCGGTAGGCCTTGATGCCTTCAAAGATTTCCTGGCCGTAGTGCAGCACGGCAGCGGCGGGGTCCAGCGCAATCGGGCCGTACGGGGTCACGGCCGCATCGCGCCAGCCGCCCTCTTTGTCCCAGTGCACCGAGACCATGTGGTCGGTGAAGTGCAGACCAAAACCCGGGTTGTCCAGAATCTTGGCGCGCTCTTGGGCGCTGTGTGGCTGGCTCGATGGGGTGACGGCAAAGGTCAGGGAAGAGGGGGACACGGGACTAATCCTTCAGTTGGCAACAGGGACAGCAGCGTCCTGTGGGGAGCCGCTGCCGATCATGGTGGCCGTCCGCCAGCCTGGAGAGGCTCCAGGAAAGTGACGGGCTGCACGCCAAACCCCATAGCATGCCAGTTTTTTGCCCCGGTGGCGCCCAGCGGGCTGCATTGCCAGGATGGCAAGTCAACCACCTGCAGAGGCAAACCGCCGCCGCAGGCGCCGGATTTACGGGTTTTTCCTAGTGCACCGTGGCGCGCTGGGTCGCCAAAAAGTCGAGCAGCAGGCCTTCGAAGGCATCGGGGCTCTCCAGCTGGGGCCAGTGGCCAACGCCCTCCAGACGGGCATGCCGAGCGTCGGGCAGTTGGTCTGCCAGCGCCTGCATGCGCTGGGGTGGCATGCAGACATCCTGGCCGCCGCTCACCAGCAGGCAGCGCTGGCTGAGGTGGGGCAGGCGCTCGGCCAGGGTGCTGGGGCCGGCCAGCATCTCCAGCATGCGGCCATAGGCCAGCGGCTGGATCTGGGTGATCGCGTGGCGCGCCAGCTGCAGCCCTTCGGGCAAGGCCTGCTGGCCCGATTGCAGCTGCACCAGCAGCTCGGCAAAGCGCTGCATCTGCACCGCCTCGGTGCTGGCCTGCTGCTGGCACTGGGCCAGCAATTGCTGGCGCGTCTGCACCCAGTGCTGCTGGCTGTCCGCCTCCAGCGCCGGGCCGCCGGCCACCAGGGTCAGGCTGCGCACGCGGGTGGGGTGGCGCAGGGCCAGCTCGGCGGCCACCATCGCGCCCATGCCATGGCCGACGATATGGGCGCGGCCAATCTTCAGCGCTTCGAGCAGGCCATCCGCCGTGGCGGCCAGCGCCTTCAGGCTGTAGCCGCCATAGGGTGGCGGGTTGGCATGGTAGCCAGGCATGTCCCAGGCGATCGCGCGGTAGCCCTGGCTGGCGAGCAGCTCCACCTGCGGGGCAAAGCCCAGGTGGTCGGTGTCGGCATCGTGGAGCATCAGCACCGTCGGGCCACTGCCAAGCATCGCGAAGTTGGGAATCAAGGACATAGGTTTGCTTCTCGCCGTGTATTTCCCCTGCAGATGCGGCCCGCCTGCCTTGTTTTCAAGCACCTACGCGCGCAGGGGCCTCGCCCCCTGGCCGATAATGACCCCATCCATGCTTTTGACGGCATGGCGTCTGCCCCTGCCGTCTGCCTGCCCCGTGAACCGCTCCCTCCCCCCTGAACACCTGCACTCGCCTGTTTCTTCCTCGTTTTCCGAACGTGAGTTTCGCAATGCGCTGGGCCAGTTCGCCACCGGGGTGGCTGTGGTCACGGCACTGGCGCCCGATGGCAACAAGGTCGGGCTGACGATCAGCTCCTTCAATTCCGCATCGCTCACCCCGCCACTGGTGCTGTGGAGCCTGATGAAAACCGCCTCGTCAATGCCGGTGTTCGAGACCGTCAGCCACTACGCGATCAATGTGATGGGCGCGCACCAGAAGGAGCTGGCCCTGCAGTTCAGCCGCAAGGGCATCGACCGCTGGGCGGGCGTGGAGTATGAAGTGGGCGTGACCGGCGTGCCGCTGCTCGCGGGCGCCATTGCCAGCTTTGAGTGCCGCAACGGCCCGCACCATGATGCGGGCGACCATGTGATCCTCGTTGGCGAGGTCGCGCACTGCCAGCATGTGGTGGGCGTGCCGCCGCTGCTCTACCACGGTGGCAATTTCTACACCGAGCAGCTGATCTAATCTGCGCTGCAGGCAACAAAAAACGACCCTCGGGTCGTTTTTTGCTGGGCGGGGACGCTGCTTACTTCTCGACGAAGGCGCGCTCGACGACAAAGTCGCCGGGTGTCGAGGTATTGCCTTCCTTGAAGCCCTTGGCTTCGAGCAGTTCCTTCAGCTCGGCGAGCATCGCGGGGCTGCCGCAGAGCATCACGCGGTCGGTGTCCGGGTTCAGTTCGGGCAGGCCGATGTTCTGCGGGAAGGTGCCGGCGGTGATCTGGTTGGAGATACGGCCCTGGTTGCGGAAAGGCTCGCGCGTCACCGTCGGGTAGTAGACCAGCTTGTCCTTGACGATTTCGCCGAGGAACTCGTGGTTGGGCAGCTCTTCTTCGAGCAGCTGCTGGTAGGCCAGCTCCTGGACCTGGCGCACGCCGTGCACCACAACGACCTTTTCAAAGTGGTCATAGGTCTCGGGGTCGCGCGCCACCGACAGCCAGGGCGCCAGGCCCGTGCCGGTGCCGATCAAATACAGGTTCTTGCCCGGCAGCAGGTAATCGACCAGCAAGGTGCCCGTGGGCTTTTTGCCGACGATGATGGTGTCACCCACCTGGATGTGCTGGAGCTTGCTGGTCAGCGGGCCGTCATCGACCTTGATCGACAGGAACTCCAGGTGCTCCTCGTAGTTGGGGCTGGCGATGGAATAGGCGCGCAGCAGGTTCTTGCCATCGACCTTCAGGCCAATCATCGTGAAGTGGCCGCTGGAAAAACGCAGCGCGGGATCACGGGTGGTCGTGAAGGAGAACAAACGATCGGTCCAGTGGTGAACAGACAGGACACGTTCTTCGAGAAAGGCGCTCATAGCAGTGCAGTAGTCAGTTGGTCTTGTGTATATCTATAAACGCTATTGTTCACTATTCATACAACTTAAACGTCATATGGACATATCGGCGCGTTGTGAGCGGGGTTTTTAGCCAATAAGCGAAGGCTGCGCAGCCCTGAAACACTCAAGCGGATGGTCCGGTGTGCGCTGCATTCTGATGTTTGGCTGTGGCCGCCACTAAATCGCGGAGCCACACGCAACCCGGATCTTCGTGGCTGCGTTCATGCCACAGCATGCGATAGCCAAAGCCGGGCAGTTCAAGCGGTGGCTTCAAAAGCCGGAGGCCATTGGTGTCCGCAAGCGCAGTCGCGACCCGCGTGGGCAGGGTGACGATCAAATCCGAGGCAGCACTGACCAGGCCCGCCGTGGCAAAGTAGGGGAGCCACAGAGCGATATGCCGTTTCTGGTGACAGGCAGCCAGGGCATCATCCACTTCGCCCGTCCGCCCACCAAAGATGCTGACCAGCGCGTGCGGCCACGCGACAAACTCTTCCAGACTGAGCACCTCGTCTGCGCGCGCCTCTTGGTTTACCAGCAAGGGGTGGTTTGTTCGCAGCACGCAGGAATAGGTCTCCCGAAACAGCGGGCGGGTTCTCAGCGTGCCCGCAACCGGATCGTCGCTGTACAGAACGAAGTCCACCTGGCCCGCATTGAGCAGCTCAAAAACCGCATCGGAAAACGGGATCACTTCGATGCCGGCCAAAGGGGCTTGTTGTGCGAAAGCTTGCATCAAGCTGGGCAGCACCGCGACTGCGCCGTAGTCGGTGGTAGCAACGCTGAACACGCGCCTGGTGGTGGCCGGGTCAAACACTGCGGGTGCTACACATTCTTCCAGCTGGTGCAGCAATGCGGCAAGCGGTGCCGACAGCGCTTGCGCACGCAACGTGGGTGCCATGCCTCCAGCCACCCGTACCAGCAGTTTGTCGCCCAGTTGCAGACGCAGCTTGGCCAGCGCTCGGCTCACCGCAGGCTGGCTCATATGCAATCGCTCTGCCGTTCTGGTAACACTGCCTGTGTCCAAAAGCACACGCAGCACCACCAGCAAATTGAGGTCAATACGCCTAATATCCATTTCGCGCATAACCAAGATTCTAACTATTCATTAGGAGAAATATACGCCTTCGCCAACACTTCGAACCCTTGCAAATGGCAAAGAAAGTCAAGTCCCATGTCCTTTCCACGTATCTTCAGCAGCGTTGCCCTGATCGCTGGCCTCACCGCTGGCAATGCCCAGGCTGCTGCTCCCGCCTCTCAGGCTGACTCTCGCGCGGCCTTCCAAACCCAGGCCTGGGGTGCCAGCGGCCGCATTGCCAACACGCACTATGCGGTCGAGCAGGTGCGGTTCCTGTCGCAAGGCACCGAAATCGTTGGCAACCTGTTGCTGCCCAGTGGGCATGTGGGGCCTCGACCTGCGGTGGCGGTGATGGGCCCCGTCGGCTTTGTCAAAGAGCAATCACCTATGCAATACGCTACACGGCTGGCGCGGGAAGGCTTTGTGGTGCTGGTGTTTGACCCGCGTTACCACGGCGAAAGCGCCGGCACGCCAAGGCGGCTGGAGAGCGGAGCGGCCAAGACGCAGGACCTGCAAGCAGCGTTGGAGTATCTCGCCCAGCGGGCGGAGGTGGACAGCGCGGCGCTGCATCTGCTGGGTATCTGCCAGGGCGTGAACTGGGCGGTGGATGCTGCCATCACCGAGCCGCGCGTGCGGTCGGTGGCGCTGGTGGCCGGGCACTACCTCACGCCCCAGACGGCATTGATGTACCTGGGCAGCGAGCAGGAGATCGAGCGCCGCGCCGCACGCTCACAGGCTGCCCTAAAGCAGTTTCAGGAATCCGGTGCCGTGGATTACATCCCGGTCGTCTCGGAGCGGCCCACTCCGCCCAACCCGGATGCACTGCTGAAGGCGTCTGCGGTTCAGCAGTTCTACAGCCGCTGGGCCGACCGGCATGCGTTCTGGAACTTCCATGGTCTGTGGGAAAACCGGATCGCCATGATGTCGGAGGCTGGCATCTGGGGGCACCGCGCCGATCAGGCCATGGCCAAGCTCAGCACCCCCACGCTGATGGTGCATGCGGACCGTGCGGCAAGCGGGCCTGACATCCCACGGCGGCTGTTTGCATCCATTCCTGCGGCCAGCAAGGAACTCGTCTGGCTCGACCAGGAAAACCAGATGCAGTTCTACGAAGACCCCATCACGCTCGACCGCGTGACACCGGAACTCACGCGTTTCTATCACTCCCAGACCGTCCGTACCAGGTGAATGTCTAGAAATTATCCAGGATATTGGAGATCGAGGTCGCCGCCAGCAGCACATGGGGCAGCAGCTCGGCCTCGGCCTTGGCCGTGCCCCAGCGGGTGGAGGGGGCCGAGATGGTAATAGCGCCAATGGGCACACCGCCCCGGCCGGTAATGGCGGCGGCCACCGAGATATCGCCCACCACAGTCTGGTTCTGCACAATCGCATAACCGTCGCGCTCGGCGTCTTCAATGCGGCGCAGCAGCTCCTCGGGGTCGGTCATGGTCTGGGCGGTAATCTTGACCAGCGGGGTCGATTCGATCAGGCGCAGGCGCTCGTCCATCGGCAGCTTGGCCATCATCGCGCGGCCCGAGGCGGTATAGGCCGCAGGCAGGCGCGAGCCCACGGCAAAGTCCGAGTTGTAGATGTAGCGGCCCGGCACCTTGGCAATAAAGACCACCTCGTTGCCATCCATCTCCTGCAGGTTCGAGGTCTCGCCCAGGGTGTGGGTCATCTCGATCAGATAAGGGTAGGCGCGCTCGACGATGCGTTGCGAGCGCAGGTAGTTGTAGGACAGGCGCAGCACCTCAGGCGCGAGCGTGTAGAGGTTGGAGCCAGGCAGGCGCCGGATGTAGCGCAGTTTTTCCAGGGTGAAGATGATGCGCTGGGTGGCACTGCGGTCGAGCTGGGCGGCGCGGGCAATCTCGGCGAGCGACATCTCGCGGTGGGTGTCGCGAAAGGCCTCTAGCACCTGGAAGGCCTTGGCCAGCGAGCCGACAAACAATGAGGATTCACGGGCGGTGGGTTCAACGCTTGCTACGGGCTCGGCAATGCTGTGTGTGGTTTTAGGCATCGTAAAAAGCGGCTGTCTCGGGTCACTGTCTAGTATTTTTGCAGAAAGGTCGCGTCCAGCCTCGTGGCCTGCGGGGCGCCCAGCAATCGGAGGGTGGTCTCCAGCTCGGTGCGCAGTATCTCCAGCACTTCGGCCACGCCCTGGGGCCCGCGCGAGGCCAGTCCGTAAAGGGGCGCGCGCCCCAGCAGAACGGCATCGGCCCCCAGCGCCCGGGCTTTGGCGATGTCACTGCCGCGGCGCACCCCGCCATCGACAAAGATATGCATCTTGCCATGAACGGCGTCGGCAATCTGCGGCAGTTGCGCCATCGGCGCGGGTGCGCACTCCAGCTGGCGCCCGCCGTGGTTGCTGACCACGATGCCATCGGCGCCCGCCTGCAGCGCGCGCCGGGCATCCTGGGCGCTGAGCAGGCCCTTGACGATGACCGGGCCCTGCCAGTGGCGCCGCACCCAGGCCAGGTCTTCCCAGCGCAGGGCCATGTCCATCTCGCGGCTCATTGCGGCGGCCTGCTTCTGGATATTGCTCTCCACCCCGGCGCTGCGCGCCAGGTTGACCAGCTGCGGCGAGCCGCCCTGGCGCAGCATGCGCAGGCACCAGCGCGGGTGGCTGAGCAAATCGGCCAGCAGCCTGGGCGTCCAGGGCACGGGCATGCGAAAGCCGTTGCGCACATCGTGGTCGCGCTTGCCATGCACCATGGTGTCCACGGTCAGCATCAGCGCGCTAAAGCCCGCCGCCTGCGCGCGCGCCATCATGCTCTGCGCAATGCGCCGGTCCTTTTGCACATAGAGCTGCAGCCACAGATCGCCCGGGCTGGCGGCGCGCACATCCTCCAACAGCGACGTGGAGGCGGTCGACATCACAAAGGGCAGGCCGGCGGCATGCGCTGCGCGGGCCAGCACCTGCTCGGCCTGGGGCCAGTACAGGCCGTTGAGCCCGGTGGGCCCGACAAAGGCCGGCATGGCCTGCTTGCGGCCAAACAAGGTGATGCTGGTGTCCACCTGGCTGACATCGACCATGGCGCGCGGCAAAAAGGTGACATCGCCCCAGGAGGCGAGGTTACGTGCCATGCTGCGGCCGTCTTCGGCGCCGCCTTCGAGGTAGTCAAAGGCAAAGCGGGACAGGCGCTGGCGGGCCAGCACGCGGTAGTCTTTGATGGCGGGCAGCATCGCGGGTGCTCGCTCAGGCCAGCTGGCGCTCGGCCTGCAGCCGCACTGTCAGCGCCTCGCGCAGGCGGGCGGACAGATCGGGGTTGCAATCGACCAGCGGGGCCAGCAGGTGCGGGGCCTGCACACCCACCAGGTCCCAGACCGACTTCATCGGGCCGGGGTTGGTTTCGGCAAAGGCCAGGTCCAAGAGGCCAATCAGCTCCTGGTGCAGGGCCAGCGCTTCTTCGGTCTTGCCGCTGGTCAGCAGCGCGTACATGCGGGTCCAGGTCTTGGGCAGCAGGTTGGCCGTCACGATGATGCCGCCCTGGGCGCCGCAGAGCATCTGCGCGGGGAAGATGGTGTCCTCGCCACTCAGCACCGCAAAGCTGGCATCCACACCCTGGACCACCTTGAGGAAGTGGTACATGTCGGTGTTGCAGGCCTTCATGCCGATGATGTTCTCGTGGCGCGAGAGCTCGTGCAGCACTTCGGGCGCAATCGAGATGCGGGTGCGGTAAGGGATCTCGTAGATCACCACCGGCAGCGGCGAGGCATCGGCATAGCGCATGAAGTAGTCGCGGATGCCTTGCTGCGATGGCGTGGTGTAGTACGGCGTGAGCAGCATCAGCGCGTCGGCGCCGGCATCGGCCAGCGCCTGGCCCGATGCAATGGCGTCGTGGTAGCCGGGGTCGAGCACGCCGGCCAGCACCGGCAGGTCAGCGGCCTGGTGCTCGCGCACCGTGGCCACCATGCGGGCCCGCTCGGCGCGCGACAGGGCGCCGTACTCGCCGGTGCCACCCAGCGGCACGGTGCCGCTGATGCCGCTGCCTTGCAGGTGGGCGAGCAGCGCACGCACGGCCTGGGTGTCGATCTGGCCGTCGGCGGTCACGGGCGTGGCCAGTGCCGGGAAGATGCCGCGGAGTTGCTCAGAGGTGATACGTGTAGTCATGGTTCATCAATTCAAAGAAGCGGCGGAGCGGCGACGCAGCCAGTCCGCACAGGTGATCAAAATGCCGATGAAGGCGAACAGGCAGGTCGAGACGGCGGCGATCACCGGCGAGATCTGCAATGTCACTTCATCCCAGAACTGCTTGGGCAGGGTGGAGCTCAGGCCCCCCGAGGCAAACAGCGAGATGGTCAGCTCGTCAAACGAGGTGGCAAAGGCAAACAGGAAGGACGAGGTCAGGCCGGCGGCAATGATTGGGAAGGTCACGTAGCGCAAGGTCTGCCAGGGGCGCGCGCCCAGGCTTTGGGCGGCCATGTCCAGGCGCGTGTCGTAGTTGCGCAGCACGGCCATCATCGTCATCACCACATAGGGGATGGCGATGACGGTATGCCCCAGCACCAGACCCAGCGAGGTGCCCACCAGGCCCACCTTGGAGAAGAAATAGAACATGCCCACGGCAATGATCATGCGCGGGATGATCAGCGGCGACAGCACAAAGGCCAGCAGCAAGGCCTTGCCGCGCATCTGGCCGCGCACCAGCAAGAAGGCCACTGGCGTGCCCACAGCCATGGCGGCCAGCGCGGCAAAAAAGCCCACGACAAAGCTGCGCACCGTGGCGTTGATCCACAGCGGCGAGGCCAGCATGTCCTGGTAGTGCTGCAGGGTAAAGCCCTGGGGCGGCCAGTTCAGGCCCGACTTGTCGGCAAACGAGATCGGGATCATCAAGAGCGCAGGCACGCTCAGGAACACCAAGAGGGCCACCACGCTGGCGCGCAGCACAAAGGAATCCCCCTGCTGCAGATCGCGTTTGCGCGAGCGCGGCACCAGCGCAATCAGCCGGTCGCTGATGCTGCCGAGCAGGCCCAGCACCATCTCGGACAGCTGGCGCATGAAACCGCTGCTGTGGTTGCTCTTGTCCGACTGCGCGCCCGTCATCGTCGACAGACCCAGCACCTTGTCATAGATCGCAAAAACGATCAGCACGACGATCAGCAGCAGCACCGAGATGGCGCCGGCAAAGCCCCAGTTCATCACCTGCATCACCTGCTCGATGATCAGCTGGGTGATCATGGTCTCCTTGCGGCCACCCAGCAACTGCGGCACGATGAAAAAGCCCACGGCGGTGACAAAGACCATGATCGCGCCCGCAGCCACGCCGGGCATGGACAGAGGAAAGTACACGCGCCAGAAGGCCGTGCCCGGGCGGGCACCCAAGGTGAGCGCGGCACGCGGCAGGTTGCGGTCGATGTTCTCCATCACCGAGAGCATGGTCAGCACGGCCAGCGGCATCAGCGCATGGACCATGCCCACGAGCACGGCGCCAAAGCTGTAGAGCATGTTCGACGGCGTATCCTGCAGGCCCAGCGCCAGCAGCAGCTGGTTGGCCAGGCCATTGCGGCCCAGCACGACGATCCAGGCAAAGGCGCGCACCAGGAAGCTGGTCCAGAACGACAGCAGAATCCAGAACACCCAGCGGCTTTTCTTGTCCTTTTGCAGCGACGAGACCAGGTAGGCAATCGGGTAGCCGCCGACGATGGACAACAGCGCCGTGACCAGCGAAATCTTCAAGGTGATCCACATCGTGTCCAGATACACCGAGGAGCTGAACAGCTGGCTGTAGTTGTTCCACTTGAAGCTGCCGTCACTGTAGATGCTCAGCAGCAGCAACTGGCCCACCGGGTAGACCAGCAGCACCAGAAACAGCATGACCAGCGGTGCGGCCATCATCAGCGGCCTCAGCCAGGCGGCACGGGGGGTGGCGGCGCTGTTCATGCGGGCTCCGGGACGGCCACGGCGTCGCTGCTGGACCAGCCAAAGTCCAAGGTGCTGCCCAGCGCGTGGTCATGCTTGGCGATGGAGGTCGGGAAGGACAGCACCACCGGCTCGCTGCTGAGCGCTGGCGCCTTCAGGTAGAGCTTGGTGAGGCTGCCGGTGATCATCGTGTCGAGCAGCTGGCCGCTGAAGCGCTCGCTGGTGCCCTGGGCCGCAGCGGCGGCGGCCATGTTCTGCGGGCGCACCATCACGCAGACCTTGGCGCCGGTGGCCAGCGGCTGGTCGGCCGAGGCCAGCAGCTCGGTGTTGGTGCCGTTCAAGGCGACGCGGGCCTGGCCGGCCTGGCTGGCAACGACGGTGCCCTTGAACAGATTGCTCTCGCCCAGAAAATCGGCCACAAAGGGCGTGCGCGGGCGGAAGTACAGGTCTGCGGGCGAGCCCAGCTGCTCAATGCGGCCGCCGTTCATCAGGCAGATGCGGTCCGACATGGTCATCGCCTCTTCCTGGTCGTGGGTCACATAGACGATGGTGGTGCCGGCCTCGCGGTGGATGCGCTTGATCTCCAGCTGCATGTGTTCGCGCAGCTTCTTGTCCAGGGCGCCCAGGGGCTCGTCCATCAGCACAATCGAGGGCTTGTAGACCAGGCAGCGCGCCAGTGCAATGCGCTGCTGCTGGCCGCCCGACAACTCTTTGGGAAAACGCTGGGCCACATGGGGCAGGTGCACCAGCTCCAGCGCCTCCATGGCGCGCTTCATCGCGGTGGCGCGGTCGAGCTTGCGCATCTTCAGCGGAAAGGCGATGTTCTCGGCAATCGTCATGTGCGGGAACAGCGCATAGTTCTGGAACACCATGCCGATGTCGCGCTCATAGGGCGCGCCATAGGTCACATCCTTGCCGTTGATCAGCAGCTGGCCGCCATCGGGCACGGACAGGCCGGCGATCATGCTCAGCAAGGTGGTCTTGCCCGAGCCCGAAGGGCCCAGCAAGGTCAGGAACTCGCCCTCGGGCACTTCCAGGTTGGTGGGGTGCAGCGCGACAAAGGAGCCATAGCGCTTGGTCAAGCCCGCAATCGACAGTTTTATATTCTTCATTTCAATCTTCTCCATTGCACCGTGCTGCAACGAATCAACCTGGTGGTGCCTGTGCTGAGGCTGGCACGGTGTGCCGTGCCTCAGCAGGCTTGGTCATCACTGGCGCGCAGCGCTTACTTGAGCACCCAGCCGTTGAACTTCTCGATCACCGCAGCCTGGTTGGCCACCCAGTACTTGGCATCGATCTGCACGCCGTTCTTGATGTTGTCGGGATAGGTGGGCGATTCCTTGGCCAGCTCGGGCTTGATGAACTTGAAGGCTTCTGGCTGGGTCACGCCGGCGGCAAAGTACTGGGTCAACGAGGCCATGCGCTGGGGCTCGGACGCGAACTTGATGAACTCGCGGCAGGCGTCGGCATTGGGCGTGCCCGCCAGGATGGACCAGCTGTCCACGCCCCAGATGTTCTGGTTCCAGACGATGCCGATCTTGGCGCCATCGGCATTGGCCGACTGCGGGCGCGACACCCAGGTGGCGATCATGTCGACTTCGCCGGACTTGAGCATCTGCTCGACCTGGGCGCCCGAGTTCCACCAGACATCGATCTTGGGCTTGATCTCATCGAGGGCCTTGAAGGCGCGGTCCAGATCCAGCGGGTACAGCTGCGCAGCAGACACGCCCGAGGCCATCGCGGCCTGCTCCAGCGTGTCAAACGGGTGCTTGCGGATGCCACGGCGGCCGGGGAAGTCCTTGACGTTCCAGAAGTCGGCCCAGGATTTGGGCGCGGCGCGGCCCTTGAAGGCCTCTTCGCGGTAGGCCAGCACGGTGCTGTAGACATTGGTGCCCACGCCGTAGGGCGACATGTACTGCGCCGGGATGGTCTTGACGAAGGGGTCATTCTCCAGGCCGTGCTTTTCCAGCAGCACCTTGCCGCCTTCGGTCAGCAGCAGGATGGCGGGCTGGCTGATCTTGGCCATGTCCCAGGTGTAGTTCTTGGTCTCGACCATGCTGCGGATCTGCGCCACGGGCTCAGCCGTTGCCTGCACCCCCACCACTTCGATGCCGGTCTTCTGCGTGAAAGGCTTGTAGTACACCGCGCCATAGGCCTTGGTGTAGATGCCGCCGTCATCACGCACCACGATACGCTTGGACGTGGCACGGGCATAGCGCAGTACGGCAGGTGCAGCAATCAGGCCTGCGCCAGCCACGGCCGCCTTCAGTGCGGTGCGACGGGAGGTAGTGATCTCAGTCATAAAGTGTCCTTTCGAAGGAAGAGGCAGGGGAAGTCAAGGGAGGGAGGGGATCAGGGGGCGGGCGGCAGCAGGCGCCCGGGGTTGAAGCGCTGCTGCGGATCGATGGCGCGCTTGATGGCCTGCATCAGATCGAGCTCGACGGCGGGCTTGAACAGCGCCATCTCGTCGGTCAGCACCTGGCCGATGCCATGCTCGGCGCTGAAGGTGCCTGCCAGCGCGCAGGCCACTTCGTTGACGGCCTGCTTGACGCGGTGCGAGAGCTGGTCCTGCTCAGCGGGCGAGAGCGCCTGCCACTGCGCAAACTGCATCTGCGGGATGAAGTGCACATTGCCGTCGCCCAGGTGGGCCACGATGATGATGGGCGCGCCCGGCACGATGCCGTGCGCGGCGGCCGTCGCCTGGGTGATGAACGCCGGGATGGCCGACAGCGGCACCGCCGGGTCGGTGTTGATGCCGATGCCGGCCTTCTTGTTGCCTTCGGAGACGCTGTGGCGCACCTCCCACCAGTCGGCCTGTTGCTTGCCGTTGGTGGCGATGGCCGCATCCAGCAGCAGGCCCTCTTCGGCGGCGGCCGACAGCGTCTCTTCGAGCGCAGCGGACAGCAGCGCCTCGTCACAGGTGTCGGTCAGCTCCACCAGCACATGCCAGGGGTAGCTGGGGCTGAGCGGCGCGCGGCGGTCGGCCACATGGCCCAGCACAATGTTCAGCTGCACATCGTTGAGCATCTCGAAAGCCGACAGCGAGGCGCTGCAGCGGCTCTGGAACCGGGCCAGCATGGCGATGGCCGCCTGGGGCGATTCCACCGCCAGCCAGGCCATCGCGCGCGCCGTGGGCAGCGGGTGGAGCTTGAGCGTGGCGCCGGTAATGATGCCCAAAGTGCCTTCTGAGCCAATGAACAAATGCTTGAGATCAAAGCCGGTGTTGTTCTTGCGCAGGCCGTAGAGCCCTTCCCAGATGCGGCCATCGGGCAGCACCACTTCGAGGCCCAGCACGTTCTCGCGGGTATTGCCATAGCGCAGCACGCCCGTGCCGCCGGCATTGGTTGCGATATTGCCGCCGATCTGGCAGGAGCCTTCGGCGCCCAGGCTCACCGGGTAGAGGCGCCCATGGCTGCGGGCGGTCTCCTGCACGGTCTGCAACACGCAGCCGGCATCGACCACCATCGAGTTGTTGGCCGGATCGACCGCGCGCACCTGGCGCATGCGGCCCAGGTTGATGACCACGGTCTCGGGCAGATCGGCACGCGGAATCGCGCCTTCGCAGAGGCTGGTATTGCCGCCCTGGGCCACGACCGGCACCTGCGCTGCATGGCAGATCCGGACCACCTCCGCCACCTGCGCCGTCGTCGACGGGAACAGCACGCACTGGGCCTGGCCCTGGTAGCGGCCGCGCCAGTCGGTCACATGGCCGGCCAGGTCCTGCTGGCTGCGGAGAACTGCGCTATCACCAAGCAACGCGATGAAGGTCTGAATCAATGCCATATGCCCACGGGTCCAAAGTCTGGGAGAGGAACCGATGATCGCTAATTCTTAATAAGATTAGTATTAGATGAAATACGAATACATGTGATCGAATGGCAATTAGTCAAAATCTGGCTAGGGCGCCGCAGGCCGCAAAACCTGTCGCACCAAGCGGTCAAAAACGCATCGGCATCCGCATGCGGGCAGCCCTTTGCAGGCCCGGGCGTTCACAGCGCGCGGAAGCCGTCACAATAGCGGCCTGAATGTCAGCGCCTGCCTCCGCTGTGGGGCCGGTCTCACCTGGAGACTTTTGCATGCGTATTTCTGCCCGCACCCCTCTGTTGTCCCGCACGGCCAGTGCGCTGGTGCTCGCTGGTCTGGGGGCCTCGGCTGCCCAGGCGGCCGGTGTCATCAAGATCGGTGAGATCAACAGCTACAAGAACCAGCCCGCTTTTTTGGAGCCCTACAAGCGCGGCATGGAGCTGGCGGTGGACGAAGTCAACCGCGCAGGCGGCGTGAACGGCAAGAAGCTCGAGCTGATCACGCGCGACGACAATGCCAACCCGGGCGATACCGTGCGCGTGGCCGAGGAGCTGATCGCGCGCGAAAAGGTCGATGTGCTGGCCGGCGGCTTTCTGTCGAACACCGGCATGGCACTGACCGATTTTGCCAAGCAGCGCAAGTTCTTCTACCTCGCTACCGAGCCGCTGACGGACAAGATGGTCTGGAGCAATGGCAACGCCTACACCTTCCGCCTGCGCCCCTCCACCTACATGCAGGTGTCGATGCTGGTCGAAGAGGCGCTCAAGCTCAAGAAAAAGCGCTGGGCTCTCGTCTACCCCAACTACGAGTACGGCCAGTCCTCAGTCGCCACCTTCAAGGCCAAGATGAAGGCGGCCCAGCCCGATGTGGAGTTCGTCACCGAGCAGGCCACCGTGCTGGGCAAGGTCGATGCCGGCAGCGTCGTGCAGGCGCTGGCCGATGCCAAGCCCGATGCGATCTTCAATGTGCTGTTTGCCACCGACCTGACCAAGTTTGTGCGCGAGGGCAATACGCGCGGCCTGTTCAAGGACCGCGAGGTCGTCAGCGTTTTGAGCGGCGAGCCTGAATACCTGGACACGCTCAAGGCCGAAACGCCCAATGGCTGGATCGTCACCGGCTACCCCGTGCACACGCTGAAGACGCCCGAGCACAAGGCCTTCTTCGACGCCTACCAGGCCAAGTACAAGGACTACCCGCGCCAGGGCTCGGTCGTCGGCTATGCCGGCATCAAGTCGCTGGCCGAGGGCATCAAGAAGGCCGGCAACACTGACACCGAGGCGCTGATCAAGGCCTTTGAAGGCCTGCAGGTCGTGTCGCCGTTTGGCCCGATCACCTGGCGCGCGCAGGACCACCAATCGACCATGGGCGCCTATGTGGGCAAGCTCAAGAACGTGGGCGGCAAGGGCGAGCTGGTGGACTATGTCTACCGCGATGGCAAGGACTACCTGCCCAGCGATGACGAAGTGCGCAAGATGCGCCCGCAGTAAGCTGATGGAACGCTGCCTGGCCCCCGCAAGCGCCGCAGGTCGGTGGGCGCGCATGCCCCGCTGGCTGGGGCGGCAAGACGGCCAGGCATGGCGACAAGCGCAGGGAGGCGCATGAGTTTTTCCGGTCTGCTGGTGCAACTGCTCAATGGCCTGGCCGGCGCCTCGTCGCTGTTTCTGGTGGCCGCCGGGCTGTCGCTGATTTTTGGCGTCTGCCGCATCGTCAACTTTGCGCATGGGTCCTTTTACATGGTGGGGCTGTACGCGGCCTATGCGCTGGCCGAGGCCATGGCGCCCCTTGGGGGCGGCTGGGGTTTTTGGCTGTCGCTGCCGCTGTCGGCCATCGCCGTCGGGCTGCTGGGCGGTGTGGTGGAGGTGCTGCTGCTGCGCCGCATTTACAAGGCGCCCGAGCTGTTTCAGCTGCTCGCCACATTTGCGCTGGTGCTAGTGATCAAGGATGCGGTGCTGTGGCTGTGCGGGCCCGATGAGCTGCTGGGCCCGCGCGCGCCGGGGCTGGGCGGCGCGGTCGATATCCTGGGCCGCGCCTTTCCAAGCTATGACCTGTTCTTGATCGCGGTGGGCCCACTGGTGCTGGGTGCCACCTGGCTGCTGCTGCACCGCAGCCGCTTTGGCATGCTGGTGCGCGCCGCCACGCAGGACCGCGAAATGGTGGGCGCTTTGGGCGTGCGCCAGGCCTGGCTGTTCACGGCGGTGTTTGCGCTGGGCGCCGCGCTGGCCGGGCTGGGCGGCGCGCTGCAGCTGCCGCGCGAACCGGCCACCCTGGAGCTCGATCTGCAGACCATTGGCTCGGCCTTTGTCGTGGTGGTGGTCGGCGGCATGGGCTCGCTCACCGGTGCCTTTGTCGCGGCACTGCTGGTGTCCACCGTCAAGGCGCTGTGCATCTGGCTGGGCGTGGTGCAGATCGCCGGTATCGATATTGCGTTTCCGCAGCTGACCTTGGTGGCGGACTTTTTGGTGATGGCCGTGGTGCTGGTGCTGCGCCCCTGGGGCCTGCTGGGCAAGCCGCAGGCCGCGAGCCGCAGCCAGGGCCTGCGCGAGCAGCCGCTGCGCGCCCCCCCGCCTGCCTTGAAAGCCGTGGGAGCTGCTGTGCTGCTGGCCTTGCTGGCGCTGCCCTGGGCGGTCGATGCGCAGTCCTACACCCTGGTGCTGATGGTGGACCTGGTCATTGCCGCGCTGTTTGCGACCAGCCTGCATTTCTTGATGGGGCCGGCAGGTCTCCATTCCTTTGGCCATGCGGCCTTCTTTGGCCTGGGCGCCTATGGTGCGGCGCTGCTGCTGAACGCGGCGGGCCTGCCGATGCTGTGGGCGCTGCTGCTGGCGCCACTGCTGGCGGCCTTGGGCGGCCTGTTGACCGGCTGGTTTGCGGTGCGGCTGACGGGCGTGTATTTCTCGATGCTGACCCTGGCCTTTGCGCAGATCATCTGGGCTACCACCTTCCAGTGGGATTCGGTCACCGGGGGCAGCAATGGCCTCACGGGTGTCTGGCCGGCGGCCTGGCTGGAGGACAAGCGCTGGTTCTACCTGCTGACCCTGCTGCTGGCCACCGCTGGCGTGCTGGCGCTGTGGCGGGTGCTGTATGCGCCGCTGGGCTATGCGCTGCGTGCCAGCCGCGACGCACCGCTGCGCGCCGAGGCCATCGGCATTGCGGTGGCGCGGGTGCAGTGGATGGGCTTTGTGCTGGCTGCCTCGGTGGCCGGGCTGGCGGGCGCCTTGTTTGCGTTCTCCAAGGGCAGCATCTCGCCCGAGACCATGTCGGTGGCCAAGTCCGTCGATGGCCTGGTCATGGTGCTGCTGGGCGGTGTGCAGACCTTGGTGGGGCCGATTCTGGGCGCCTTCAGCTTTACCTGGCTGCATGACGCCATGGCGCGCAACACCGACTACTGGCGTGCCACCTTGGGCGCGGTGATTCTGCTGCTGGTCTTGCTGTTCCCCCAGGGCATTGCCGGCTACGGCAAGCGCTGGTGGCAGCGGCTGGTGCAGCGCCGGGCAGCGTAAAAAACCCTGCGGGTTTGCGCAGGGTCTGGGTGGTGCGGGGCGGCGCCGATCAGCTGTTGCAGGCCTTGCTGCCCTTGGCCGGTTGGATGCCCTTGGCTTTCGCATCTGCCACCGTCATGTACTCGCCTTGCTTGGTGGTGCCGTAGTAGCGGTCACCTTGGCAGTGGTAGATCTTGGAGCTGGTATTGGCCCAGACCTTGCCGGCACCGCCGCCAGGGGCGGGGGTCTTGGCCTTGTCGGCAGCGGCCGCTGGCGCTGCGGCTGGGGGGGCCGCCGGCGCGGCCTTGGCGGCAGGGGCTGGTTTGGCCGCCGGTGCCGTGCCCGCTGCCGGTGTCTGGGCAAAAACTGCCGCTGTGCTGCACAGGGCGATACCGCTGATCCAGGCTTTCCAGGTATTGCGCATAGAACTCTCCTGTCGTTTTGTTGCAAGGGATGCCGGGCCTCAGGGCCATGGCACCCCCATGCTGCGACGGGCACCTGCAAAAAACAACCGGGTCAATGCGGATATATGTTTTTTATCGCCATTAATTTTGTAATTGCTTGTTTTTATTGATTGTTGGCATGAGCACTGCCTGCCGGTCGATCCATGTCGGGGTACAGGCGGCCAAGCGCCTGGTGCAGGCATTCACCGAGCTGCAGCTGCAGCGCCTGCAAGTGGGCGGCGCGCGCCTCGTCGCTCAAACCGGCATCGGCGGCCAGGCTGCCCAGCGCCTTCCACTGCTGCTGCCATTGGGTGGCGCGGTGCTGCACGGCGGTCTGCACGGCCTCGCTCCACTGCGCCGGTGCGCTGGGGCTGGTGTAGCGCCCGCGTCCCCGGCCAAAGTGCGAGATCACCAGGTACTTGAGCAGCAGCTGGCCGGTCAAGGCGCTCAGGTACTCGGGCGAGAGGTGAAAGCGCTGGGCCTGCTGGTCAAACATCTTGTTGGCGCTCCAGGCGGCACCGGCAAAGGTGACGGCACCCACCAAGGCGCCCACCAGCGCGCCTGCGCCCAAGGTCATGCCGCCGGCGACCATATCGGCGCCCAGGCCGGTTGCAGCACCAGCCGTGAGCGCGCCCCAGAGGCTGGCCGTCTGCGGATCCAGCGGTGTGCTGGTTTTCAGGTGGTCCTTGAGCTGCTGCTGGATCTGGCTGGCCGCCTGGCCATCGAGCTGGTGCAGCGCCAGCAGCGCCTGGGTGCTGGCCAGGTCGGCCTGCTGCAGGGACTGGGTCAGGCGCTGCATCGCGGCGGTCTGCTCGGGGCTGAGCTCGGCGCCCTCAGGACCACTGCCACGGATGGCCTGTGCAACCGAGCCGCTCACCTTGCTCCAGGCGCGCTGCCAGAGCTTGTTGTCGCTGGTCTGCACGGTCTCCTGCGCAGTGGCCGCCAGCAGCAGCTGCTCGGCCAGGGCCTGCAGGCTGGCCGCTTCGCGCGCTTGCTGGCGCTGTGCGCGGGTTTGCAAGAGGCGCTGGTAAGCCGGCTGCTTGGCATCGGGCAGCAGCGGCGCGATGGACTGCATCACCTGCTTTTCATGCCACCAGCTGCGTGTGAAGGCATCGAGCACCTGCACCGAGCGCACGGTGCCGGCAAACTCGGCCGTTGCCGCGCGCCAGCGCTGCAGGTCGGCGGCGGTTTGGGTGGCTGTGGTGTCACTGCCGATCTGGTTGAGCAGCACCAGCACGGGCTTGTCCATCCACTGCAGGATGCGCATCTCGCTGGCCCAGTAACCGGCGTCGGCCGGGTCTTCGGCGGCATTGACCAGGTAGAGCATCACATCGGCATGGTCACGCGCGGCCTGCAAGGCGCGCTGGCTCATGTAGAAGGGCTTGTCGCGCCAGCGATCCCAGACATTGGACAGAAACCAGCCCAGCGGGTTGCCCTGCTGCTTCAAGCGGTTGTAGAGCCGCACCGAATCGCCAAAACCCGGCGTGTCCCAGAGCCACAGTTCATCGCCTTGCTCGGTGCGCTGCAGCAGGTAGCGCTGCGATTGGCTGGTGACATGGGCGGCGTCCTGGACTTCGCCAATGTCCTCGGCGACCAGGGTGCGGGCCAGGGTGGTCTTGCCGATATTGGTGTGCGACAGCAGGCACCAGGCGATGGTCTGGTCGTTGGCCGCATCCGCTGCCTGCGGCACAGCGGCGGGGAGTGGGGGGGCGTTCGTCATCTCGGTCATCGTGCGGGTCTCGTCAGGTGCCGGTGGTGATCAGCTGCGCGTTGAAGCCGTGCTGCTGGGCAAATTCCTGCCACAGCGCTTCGCGCTCCTGCAGGCGGCGAGGGGCGCCGGCATTGCGGGCGGCAAAGTCACTGGCCCAGAGCCAGAGCTGGCCGTTGGCGCCAAAGCGGCTGCGCAGCTGGGCCAGCAGCTCGCCATGTACCTCGGCCTCGGGCGTGGCTGACAGGTTGATGAGCGCAATGGCCTGCGCAGCGGGCGCCAAATCGACGGCCGGCAGCGCAGCGCCATAGGCCAGCGTCGGCAGCCAGTCGACATGGGCGCCGGCGCCATACAGATCGATCGCAAAGTGGTCGATCGCGGCGCGCCGCTCGGGCGTCACATCGATGCTGAACGGCAGCAGCACCAGGCGCGTGGCCAGGCCGCCAAAGTCGCGCTGCAGCCGGGCAAAGTAGGCCTGGTTCAGCGGCAGCTGCAGGTGCTGGCTGCGCCAGCGCGCGCGCAGCCCTTGCCATAGCGCCAGCAGCACACGCGGTACCACCACGGTGGCGCCCAGCAAGGCGGTATAGGCCCAGACCCAGCGCGCGCCGACACCGGAGGCGGGGGCTGCCATGGCCTGGGTTGCCGGGGCCGATGGCGCCGCGGGCAGGCTGCTGCTCACCCAGCCTTGCAGCGCCTGGATATCGGTCAGGCTCCAGGGCGTCGTCCACTGCAGCCATTGGGTGGGGGCGAACAGGAGGTTGAGCCAGTGCTGCACCTGCGGGGCCGACAGGAAGGTGCTCTCCCAGCCGACCTGGTATTCCTTGGTGAGGCCCGTGAGCCAGAGCGAGGCCAGTGCGCCCACGGCGACCAGCGCCGCGCCCAGGTGCAGCCACAGCAGCCATTGCGCATTGCGCACCCCTTCGCTGGCCTGCCACCAGTTGCGCTCAAAGCGCAGCGCCATCTTGCGCAGGCCGCTGCCGCGCAGCGCAGGCATGGCCTTGCCGCGCAGGCGGGCGATCCAGCCGGGGTGCTTATCGGCAGCAGCCGCGCTGGGTGCCGTGCCGGCTGGCGTGGGCTGTGCGGGCTCCCAGGGCGCCACGCGCGCTGGCTGGCGCCGTGCCAGGCGCAGCAGGCTGCGCAGCAAGAGCACGGTGTACATCAGCAGGTTCCACAGCACGATGCCCATCAGCGACAGCGACAGCAGATCGACCCGGTGCGGATCGGTAATGCGGTGGCTGGCAAAGCCAAGGCACAGCGCCAGCAGGCCGATGGCCAGCGGTGCCCAGTGCGCCAGGCCCGGGGCATGCTGCCACAGCTGGCGCACATCAGCGGGCAGCTGGCTGGCCTGGATGATGCGCTTGGCGCGCAGCTGCAGAAACTGGGCAAAGGCGGCCTGGCCGGCCTTGCCACCCAGCGCGGGCTTGCCCAAGGTGTGCAGCACCTCCTGCGTGATGGCCTCGCAGCGCGCAGCGCTGGGCAGGGCCTCATGGGGCGGTGAGGTCTCGATGGCATGGGCCAGGGCGATGTCACGAACGGCGTCAGCTTTCATGGCAGCTATTGTGGCATCGGGAAAACCTGCAAGGTTTTGCCCGGAGTGCTGTGGTATCAACAAGCTTTGCCTTCACAGAGATAAAGCAGCCTATGACAACCATGATGAACTTTGCTGAGATGCCCGATGCCAACGGTTTCTTTGGTGACTACGGCGGCCAGCTGGTGCCCCCGCATCTGAAAAAGGCCATGGACGACATCGCCGAGGCCTACGAGCAGATCGTGCAGCGCCAGGACTTCCAGGACGAACTCCAGCAGCTGTTCCAGGACTATGTGGGCCGCCCCAGCCCGATCTTCCATGCCCGCCGTTTGTCAGAGCAGCTGGGCGGCGCGCAGATCCATTTGAAGCGCGAGGACCTCAACCACACGGGGGCGCACAAGATCAACCACTGCCTGGGCGAGGCGCTGCTGGCCAAGTTCATGGGCAAGACCAAGGTGATTGCCGAGACCGGCGCCGGCCAGCATGGCGTGGCGCTGGCCACCGCCTGCGCGCTGGTGGGCATCCCCTGCGAGATCCACATGGGCCAGGTCGATATCGAAAAAGAGCACCCCAATGTCACCAAGATGCGCATCCTGGGCTGCAAGCTGGTGCCGGTGACCTTTGGCCAGGCGACTCTGAAGGAGGCGGTGGACAGCGCGTTTGAGGAATACCTCAAGGATCCGACGAACTACCTGTATGCGATCGGCTCGGTGGTGGGCCCGCACCCGTTTCCGAAGATGGTGCGCGACTTCCAGTCCATCGTCGGGCGCGAGGCGCGCGAGCAGTTCCAGACCCGGCACGGCAAGCTGCCCGACTATGTGGCCGCCTGCGTGGGCGGTGGCTCCAATGCGATGGGCATCTTTACGGCCTTTCTGCCCGATGCCAGTGTCAAGCTAGTGGGCGTGGAGCCAGCGGGCGAGGGCGTGGACCAGCCGGGCAAGCATGCCGCCACCTTGTCGGTGGGCAAGCCCGGCGCCATCCATGGCATGAAATGCTATGTGCTGGAGAACGCCGATGGCAGCCCTGCGGCCGTGCATTCCATCGCTTCGGGCCTGGACTACCCCGGCGTGGGCCCGCAGCACAGCTACTTGAAGGACCTGGGCCGGGTCGATTACCAAGCCGTGGACGACCAGGCCTGCCTCAACGCCTTCATGACCCTGTCGCGGGTCGAGGGCATCATCCCGGCGCTCGAAAGCGCCCATGCCGTCGCCTGGGCCATGGGTATCGCGCCGCAGCTGGACAAGGGGGTGAACATCCTCGTCAACCTCTCGGGCCGGGGCGACAAGGACGCCGATTATGTGGCCAAGAAGCTGGGGCTCTGAGCGAGTTTTGAGCTAGAAGCAGCCGGAAACGGCCGTCACGCAGGGAGCGCATGCTCCCTTTTTTGCGTGGCTACGGCATAGCGCAGGTCGCCTGGTACTCGGGTAAATACGCTTCTGCTATTTGGATATGTCTATTTAGTATTTGTGGATTGCATACTCGATAGCTCAGAATGCGGTTTTCGCATTCAATACCCATGGAACTTCGCCAGCTTGAGGCCTTCGCGGCCGTGATCTCGACCGGCAGCGTGACGGCCGCCGGGCGCATGCTGGGCCGCTCGCAGCCCGCGATCAGCCGCCTGGTGCAGGAGCTGGAGCAGGAGATTGGTTACGCGCTGTTCAGCCGCAACGGCCCGCGCATTACCCCGAATGAACAAGGCTTTTTGCTGTACGAGGATGTGGCCCATGCGCTGCACAGCCTGCAACAGATCCGCCAGCGTGCCCGCGAGATTGCAGGCGGCAGCCAACGCCCGCTGAACCTGCTGGCCACGCCGGCGCTGGCCGCGGGCCTGGTACCTGCGGCGCTGGCGCGGCTCGAAGGCGCGATGGCGCAGAGCATCTCGCACATCCAGCTGCGCAGCGCCTCGCCCGAGCAGGTGGCGCAAGGCGTGCTGACGGGGGCCGCCCAGCTGGGCGTGAGCAGCCTGCCGCTGGAGCACCGGGGCCTGCAGGTGCACTGGATTGGCCGCGCGCCCTGCGTGGCGGTGCTGCCCGAAGCGGACCCACTGGCCGCGCTGGACGTGGTGCCGCTTTTGGCACTGGCCGAGCGCCGCATCATCACCATGGCCAACCCCTACCGCTTGCGTGGCCGCCTCGATGAAGCCTTTGCCGCTGCCCGCCCGGGCGCGCAGCCGGGCGAGACCCAGTTCATGGAAACCAATGCTTCGGTCAATGCGATGGCCGCCGTGCGCGCCGGCCTGGGCGTGTCGGTGCTGGAGCCGGTGACGGCGCTGGGCCTGCCTTTGCAAGGCGTGGTGGTACGCCCGCTCGATACCGAGATCCCGTTTTTGTTTGGCGTGGTCAGCCAGCAGGCCACGCCGTGTACGCCTGCGATGGATGCGCTGTGCCAGGCCTTGACCGAGGTGGCGCAGGCGCTGCTGCCCGGCTTTGTACTGCATGACGCACGCGCCCACGCCGCGCTGCTGGAAGAAATGCTGCCCGAGGGCCAGCGGCCCGCTGCGGGCACACCAGAATTTTGAGAGAACCACGCATGAACGACGAACGCTTACTGCCGCCCCAGGGGCTGGCCGCACTCGAAGCCCGGGTGCGCCAGGACCTGGCCTGGCTGGACCTGCCCGCCAAGGACTGGCTCCCCGAGACCGCGCTGGAGGGCGAGCCGGTGCTGCCCGTGGCCATCATCGGCGGCGGCATGTCGGGCCTGGCCGCATGCGCGGCGCTGCGCTTCATGGGCGTGCCGGCCGAGATCTTTGACCAGTCGCCGGCGGGCTTTGAAGGCCCCTGGGCGACGACGGCGCGCATGGAAACGCTGCGCTCACCCAAGCAGCTCACCGGCCCGGCGCTGGGCAAACCGGCGCTCACTTTCCGCGCCTGGTTCGAGTCGCAGTTCGGCCTGGAGGCCTGGGAGGCGCTCGACAAGATCCCGCGCCTGCAGTGGATGGACTACCTGCGCTGGTACCGCCAGGTGCTGGCGCTGCCGGTGCACAACGGCCACAAGGTGCTGGCCGTGCGCCCACGCGGCGCCGATGGCGTGGTGCAGCTCGATCTGGAGACGCCCGGCGGCGCACGCAAGGTGCTGGCGCGCCATGTGGTGCTGGCCACCGGCCGCGACGGCCTGGGCGGCGCCTATGTGCCCGAGATGGCACGCAGCCTGCCGCGCGACCGTTGGGCCCATTCGTCAGACAGCACCGATTACGCCCAACTGGCTGGCCAGCGTATCGGCGTGGTGGGGGCCGGTGCCTCGGCGATGGACAGCGCAGCGACGGCGCTGGAGAGCGGCGCGGCCAGCGTTGATCTGCTGATCCGCCGCAACGACATTCCCCGCGTCAACAAGGGCAAGGGTGCCGGCAGCCCGGGCCTGACCCATGGCCACCTGCAGCTGCCCGACGACTGGAAGTGGAAGATCCGCCACTACATCAATGTGCAGCAGGTGCCGCCACCCCGGGGCAGCACCTTGCGCGTCTCGCGCCATGCCAATGCCCGCTTCAACCTGGGCTGCGCGATCGAGCGCATGGAATGGACCGGCGACGAGATCCGCGTCCATACCTCCAAGGGCGTGTTCCACCTGGACTTTGTCGTGTTCTCCACCGGCTTTCGCATCGACTGGAATGCGCGCAGCGAGTTTGCGCCCTTTGCCGCCCATGTGCGCAACTGGGGCGACCGCTACCGCCACCCCGAGGGCGAGGACGACCAGGAGCTGTCCGATTCGCCCGACCTGGGCCCGGCCTTCGAGCTGCAGCAAAAGATTCCCGGCGCCTGCCCGGGGCTGGAGCGCATCCATGCGTTCTCCTACCCGGCCGCGCTGACGCATGGCACGGTGTCCGGCGATATTCCTGCGATCAGCGTGGGCGCCGAGCGCCTGGCACAGGGCATCAGCAGCCGCCTGTATGCCGAAGATGTGCAGTGGCATTTCGAGAAGCTGCAGGCCTTCAGCGACCCCGAGGTGTTTGGCGATGAGTGGACGCCGGCTGAACCACCTGGCCAGGCCACCGCACTGCTGGACAAGGCGGGCGCACCATGATCGGCTGGCTGCTGCGCCGCCTTGTGCAGGCCGTGGTGGTGGTGCTGCTGATGACGGTCATCGTCTTCGTCGGCCTGCATGCCATCGGCAACCCGGTCGATATCCTCATCGGCCAGGACGTGGACCAGGTCGAGCGCGCGCGCATCATCGCCCAGCTGGGCTTTGACCAGCCGCTGTGGCGCCAGTACCTGGGCTTTGTCGGCGGCGCGCTGCAGGGCAACCTGGGCGTGAGCTTTGTCTACAACGTGCCGGCGATCGAGCTGATTTTGCAGCGCCTGCCCGCAACCCTGGAGCTGGCGATTGCCGCGCTGGTCATCGCCGTGGTGCTGGGCGTGCCGCTGGGTTTGCTGGCCGGCCTCTACCCCGAGAGCTGGTTTTCCAAATCCATCATGGCCGGCAGCATCGTGGGCTTTTCGCTGCCCACGTTCTGGGTCGGCCTGATGCTGATCATGACCTTCAGCGTGTCGCTGGGCATGCTGCCGTCGAGCGGGCGCGGCCAGACGGTGGAGTTCCTGGGCGCGCAGTGGTCGTTTCTGACCACCGATGGCCTGCGACACATGCTGCTGCCTGCGATCAACCTGTCGCTGTTCAAGATCTCGCTGGTGATCCGTTTGACGCGCGCCGGTGTGCGCGAGGTGCTGCCGCTCGACTATGTGAAGTTTGCCCGCGCCAAGGGCCTGTCGCCGCTGCGTGTGGTGGGCCTGCATGTGCTGCGCAATACGATGATTCCGCTGGTCACCGTGCTGGGCCTGGAGCTGGGCTCGACCATCGCCTTTGCGGTGGTGACCGAGAGCATCTTCTCCTGGCCGGGCGCTGGCAAATTGATTCTGGACAGCATCAATGCGCTGGACCGTCCCGTCATCGTCTCCTACCTGGTGGTGGTGGTCTGCCTGTTTGTCACGCTCAATCTGATCGTGGATATCTTGTACAAGGTGCTCGACCCCCGCGTGCGCCTGGAGGGCGCAGCATGAGCGGCACCAACACCCCTGCCAACGCCCCCGTGGGCACGGCCCCGGCCGCGGCGCTGCGCCAGCCTTCGCCCTGGCGCGCGCATGTGGCCGATTTTCTGGCCTCGCGCCTGGCGCTGTTTGGCCTGATCGTCGCCGTCGTGCTGATCCTGGCGGCGCTCGTCGCGCCCTGGATCACGCCGCAGAACCCCTATGACCTGCAGCAGCTCGATGTGCTCGATGCGCGCCTGCCGCCGGGCTCAGCCAATGGGCTGGCCAGCTTCCACTACCTGCTGGGCACCGATGGCCAGGGGCGCGATCTGTACTCGGCGATTCTCTACGGCCTGCGCATCAGCCTGCTGGTGGGCGTGGGCTCGGCGCTGATTGCCGGTGTGGTGGGCACCTTGCTGGGCCTGCTGGCCGCCTATGCCGGTGGCAAGACCGACACGATCATCATGCGCGTGGTCGATCTGATCCTGTCCTTCCCCTCGATCCTGGTGGCGATGATGATCCTCGCCTACCTGGGCAAGGGCGTGGGCAATGTGGTGCTGACCCTGGTGATCCTGGAATGGGCCTACTACGCCCGCACGGCACGCGGCCAGGCCCTGGTCGAGCGCCGGCGCGAGTATGTCGAGGCGGCGCGCTGCCTGGACATCCCCAACTGGCGCATCATGGTGCGCCACATCCTGCCCAACTGCCTGCCGCCGCTGATCGTGATCGGCACCCTGCAGATCGCCCGCGCGATCACCTTGGAGGCCACCCTGAGCTTTCTGGGCCTGGGCGTGCCGGTGACCGAGCCTTCGCTGGGCCTGCTGATCTCCAACGGCTACCAGTTCATGCTCTCGGGCCAGTACTGGATCAGCTTCTACCCCGGCATTGCGCTGCTGGTCACCATCGTGGCGATCAACCTGGTGGGCGACCGCCTGCGCGATGTCCTGAACCCGAGGAACACCCGATGAGCAGCGTGCCCACCTTGCAGGTGCGTAATCTGCGCACCGAGTTTGCGACCCGCGCCGGCACCCTGCGCGCGGTCAACGATGTCTCCTTCACCTTGGAGCGCGGCCGCATCCTGGGCCTGGTCGGCGAGTCCGGCTCGGGCAAGTCCGTCACCGGTTTTTCCATCATGGGCCTGGTCGATGCACCGGGCCGCGTGACCGGCGGTGAGGTGCTGTTCCAGGGCCGCGACATCACCAAGATCAAGCCGCGCGAGCTGCGCCAGCTGCAGGGCAACCGCATCGCGATGATCTTCCAGGACCCGATGATGACGCTCAACCCCGTGTTGCGCGTGGACACGCAGATGATCGAAGCGGTGCGCGCCCACACCTCGGCCAGCAAGGCCCAGGCGCGTGAGCGGGCCCGCGAGACCCTGGCGATGATGGGCATTGCCAGCCCCGACGAGCGCCTGCAGGCCTACCCGCACCAGCTCTCGGGCGGCATGCGCCAGCGCGTGGCCATTGCGACTGCGATGCTGCACCGGCCCGATCTGATCATTGCCGACGAGCCCACGACGGCGCTGGATGTGACCATCCAGGCGCAGATCCTGTCCGAGGTGCAAAAGCTCGCGCGCCAGCAGGGCACGGCGCTGATCTGGATCACGCATGACCTGTCGGTGGTGGCTGGTCTGGCCGACGAAGTGGCTGTCATGTATGCCGGCCGCATTGTCGAGCAAGGCGGCGTCGATGCCGTGCTGGACAGCCCCCTGCACCCCTATACCGCTGGCCTGATCGGCAGCCTGCCGGCCAACAACCGGCGCGGCAGCCGCCTGCAGCAGATTCCCGGCATGACGCCCAATATGCTGCAGCTTCCTCCCGGCTGCGCCTTTGCCGCGCGCTGCACCCGCGCCACTGCCGCCTGCCAGGCCCAGCCTGAGCAGACCGAGCCGCTGCCCGGCCGCCTGGTGCGCTGCTTTCACCCGGCGCTGACCGCCAGCGCCCCAAGCACCCTTGGTGCCACCGCGCCGCAAGGCCTGGAGGCCCGCGTATGAACGAGATGACGAATACCACAGCAGCCGACAGCGCGGCAGACACCCCGGTGGTCGAGCTGCGCCAGGTCAGCAAGCGCTTTGGCGAGCAAAAGCCAGGCATTGGTGGCCGCCTGCTGCAAAGCCTGGGGCTGGAAAAGCCCCACCCGGTCACCCGCGCGGTCGACCAGGTCGATCTGCTGGTGCGCCCCGGCGAGGTGGTGGGCCTGGTGGGCGAATCCGGTTGCGGCAAGTCCACCCTGGGCCGCATCGCGGCGGGGCTGTTGCCCCCGTCCGATGGCGAGGTGCTGTTCTCCGGCAAGGCCATGGCCAGCCTGACGCCGGCCGAGCGCCATGTCGAGCGCCTGCGCATCCAGATGATCTTCCAGGACCCGTACGCCAGCCTGAACCCGCGCCTGCGCGTGGACGAGATCGTTGGCGAGGCGGCCCGCATCCATGGTCTGGTCGACCAGGCTGGTTTTGACGACTACGTCTGCGCGCAGATGGAGCGCGCCGGGCTCGACCCCGCGCTGCGCAGCCGCTACCCGCACCAGTTCAGCGGTGGCCAGCGCCAGCGCATCGGCATTGCCCGCGCGCTGGCCGTGCAGCCCCGCATGCTGGTCTGCGATGAGGCGGTCGCCGCCCTCGATGTGTCGATCCAGGCGCAGATCCTGAACCTGTTCATGGACCTGCGCGAGCAATTGCACCTGACCTATCTGTTCATCAGCCATGACCTGGGCGTGGTCGAGCATATCTGCGACCGGGTGGTGGTGATGTACCTGGGCCGCGTGATCGAGACCGCGCCGGTCGAGGAGCTGTTTGCCCGGCCCAACCACCCCTACACCCAGGCCTTGCTGGCCGAGGTGCCGAACATGAACGCGCGCCACAAGACCTACTCGGCCATCCAGGGTGAAATCCCCAGCCCGCTCAACCCACCCAGCGGCTGCCACTTTCATCCGCGCTGTCCGCGAGCCATGCCGCGCTGCAAGGTGGAGGCGCCCCAGCTCAAGGGCATCGCCATCCAGCACCAAAGCGCCTGCCATTTGAACGACGCCTGAGCGCTCAGCTGAGCGCCGCCTTTTTCTCCGTATTTGTTCGAACCGTTTTCACAGTTTCACCAGGAGTTCGCCATGAAACGCATCATCGTCTCTTCCCTCACCGCTGCCCTGATGGGCGCTGGCCTGGCTGCCCATGCGCAGACCTTGAACATCGGCTTTGCCGACCCGGTCTCGTCGATGGACCCCCAGCTCAACAACCATGCCGGCGACCGCTCGGTGGACCTGCATTTCTGGGATCTGCTGGTGCAGAACAACCACAACAAGCTGCAGCCCGGCCTGGCTGCGAGCTGGAAGAACCTGGACCCCAAGACCTGGGAGTTCAAGCTGCGCACTGATGTGAAGTGGCAGGACGGCAAGGCCTTCAGCGCCGAGGACGTCATCTACTCCTACCAGCGCGCCCGCGCCGTGCCCGGCAGCGTGGCCACCTTTGCCGGCTACCTGCGCACCGTCGAATCGGTGACGGCCAAGGACCCGCACACGCTGATCATCAAGACCAACATCCCCAACCCCGATCTGCCGCTGAACCTGGCCTCGGTGCACATCGTCAGCAAGCATGTGGGCGAAAAATCGGCCACCGAAGACTACAACTCGGGCAAGGCCATGGTCGGCTCGGGCCCTTACAAATGGGTGTCCTACACGCCAGGCGACCGCGTGGTGATGCAGCGCAACGATGGCTACTGGGGTGACAAGCCGATCTGGGACAAGGTCAACTACCGCTACATCAACAATGCCGCATCGCGCACCGCTGCGCTGCTGGCCGGCGATGTGGATGTGATCGACAAGGTCTCGGTCTCTGATCTCGCGCGCCTGAAGAATGCGCCCAATGTCACCGTCTACCCCTACGACGGCCTGCGCGTGATGCTGCTGCAGCCCAGCTTCAACCCGGCGCCCAATGCCTTCATCACCGACAACGCCGGCAAGCCTTTGCCTAAGAACCCGCTGCTGGACCAGCGCGTGCGTGAGGCGCTGAACCTGGCGATCAACCGGGGCGCCATCGTGGACCGCATCCTGCAGGACGCGGCCACCGAGGCCAACCAGTGGATGCCCAAGAACACCTATGGCTACAACCCCGACATCAAGGACATTCCTTTTGATGCCGCCAAGGCCAAGAAGCTGCTGGCCGATGCCGGCTTCCCCGAAGGCTTCAAGCTGACCATGCATGTGCCCAACGACCGCTACCCACAAGGCCCGGAAACCGCCCAGGTGGTGGCCCAGTTCTGGACCCGCATTGGCGTGAAGACCCAGGTGGAGGTGGTGCCTTGGGCCGTGTACTCGGGCCGCGCCAACAAGAACGAATATGCGATGAGCATGCTGGCCTGGGGCAATGGCACCGGTGAGGCCAGCTATGCGCTGGTGAACGTGCTGGCCACGGTCGATGCCAAGAAGGGCTTGGGCGCCTCCAACTGGGGCCACTACAGCAACCCGGCCGTGGACAAGGCGCTGACCGAATCCACCGAAGAGTTCGACATGGCCAAGCGCGAGAGCATCCTGCGCCAGTCGGCCAAGGTGGTGTCCGATGATGTGGGCATCATCCCGCTGTTCCACTACCGCAATATCTGGGCCGCGAAGAAGGGCCTGAAGGTCACCCCGTTCAGCAGCGACCGCACCACCGCATCGATGGTGACCAAGGTGGCACCCTGATGGCCCAGCTGTCCATCACGATGGACCAGGCGGACGCGCTGATCGATGTGGCACGCCACATCCGTATCGAAGGCGCCCAGCCCGGTGAGGCGGTGGAGGTGACTGCCGAGACCCCGCGCAGCGGCGTGCTGTGGCGCGCGCAGGCGCGTTTCATCGCCGATGCTAAGGGGACGGTAGATCTGCGCCGCGATGCGCCCGTCTCCGGCAGCTATGCCGGTGCCGATGGCATGGGTCTGGTCTGGTCGCAAAGCCCGGTGGCATCCACCAGCCGCGAGCTGTTCAACCAGCCGGTGACCGATGCGCTGCTGACGACCTTGCAGGCCAGCACAGGCACTGCGCAGGCGCAGGCAAGCTTGAGCCAGCAGCTCGCAGCCCCCGGCGTGACCCGCCGCGAGGTGCGCGAGGACGGGCTGGTCGGTACCCTGTACCTGCCCGCTGGCGCCGGCCCGCACCCGGCGGTGATGATCGTCAACGGCTCGGGCGGCGGCATCAATGAGCCGCGCGCGGCGCTCTATGCATCGCGCGGCTATGCGGCCTTTGCGCTGGCGTATTTCAAGGCGCCTGGCCTGTCGCCCTACATCTCCAACACCCCGTTGGAGTATTTTGAAAAAGGCCTGCAATGGCTGCGCCGCACGGTGCAACCCGCGCATGACTTTGTCGCGCTCAGCGGCCAGTCGCGCGGGGGGGAATTGGTGCTGCTGCTGGGGGCCACCTTTGCGCAGCAGGTATCGGCCGTGGTGGGCTATGTGCCCAGCGCCTTTGTGCACAGCGGCCAGAACGCCTGCGACCCGCAGGTGGGGCGCGAAGGCCCAACCTGGCTGCTGGGCGGCAAACCGCTGACCCACATCTGGGAGAACAACCGCACAGCCAGCTGGGCACCGTTTGACGAAGGTCCATCGCCCCACCGCCATGAGCGCGCGATGCGCACCGCCTTGCTTGATGCCGAGGCCGTGGCGCGTGCGCGCATCCCGGTCGAGCGCATCCAGGGCCCGGTGATGCTGCTGTCGGCCACCGACGATGGCTCCTGGCCGTCGAGCGTGTATTCGCAGATGGTGCGCGACAAGCTGGCCGAGGTGCAGCACCCGCACGATGTGCAGTGGCTGGACTTTGAGCGCGCCGGCCACGCGATCCTGTTCCCCTATGTGCCGACCACGCAGCTGGTCTACGCGCACCCGGTCTCGGGCAAGGTCAGCACCGGCGGTGGCAACCCGGCCGACAACGCCCATGCCGATGCCGCGTCCTGGCAGGGCGTGCTGCAGTTTCTAGAACGCGCGGTGGCGGCCAAGGCCGGCGCTGCACAACCATAAATCCAAGGAGTCTTGCATGTCCACATCCCCCAGCGATGACCTGATCGACCGGCTGGTCGGTCTGGCACCGGGCAGCCGCACCTATGCGGCGCGCCACCAGCGTGAAAAGGTGGTGGCCGCCACCCAGGGCAGCTACCAGGCGCTGTTTGATCCGGCGCTGCCGGGCATCAGCCTGGCCGAGCGCCTGCTGGTTGCGCTCTACGCCTGCCGCCTGACCCCTGCGCCCGAGCTGGTTGCCCACTACCGCGAACGCCTGCAGCAGCTGGCAGTCGATGCTGCACTGATCGCCGTCGCCGAGACCGGCCAGCCCCAGGATGCGCAAGACCCGCGCCTGGCCGCCATGCTGGCCTTTACCCGCACCCTGATCGAGAACCCGATCGAGGGCGACAAGGCGGCGCTGGAAACCCTGCCAGCCGCAGGCATCAGCACCCCGGCCGTTGTGGCGCTGTCGCAGCTGATCGCGTTTCTCTCCTACCAGGTCCGCCTTGTCGCCGGCCTGCAAGCCATGAAAGCATCCGAGGAGGCCACCGCATGAGCACGCCCGCCGCATTCCAACCCGCCCAGGTCATCCGCGCCCACGGCTTTACCAACGAATCGCTGGAGTGGAAGGCCTGGCTGGATGTGGTCCAGCTGGGCCAGGCCACGCCCGACCAGATGGCCGTGCTCGAAGAAAGCCACCCCAAGGCCAAGACCTCGGACTACTACCTGTTCCTGGTGCACCAGCCGCTGATCCTGCGCGAGCGCTCCACCGCCTTCAACGCCATCATGTATGCGCCCGGCGGCCTCTCGCGTGCCGAGCGTGAGCTGGGCTCCACCGTGGTCTCGCGCATCAACGGCTGCGTCTACTGCGCGTCGGTCCATGCGCAGCGCTTTGAGCAGCTGGCCAAGCGCAGCGACTCCATCGCCCAGGTGTTCGAAGAGCCCGCCACCGCCGGCACCACGGCGCGTGAAAAGGCCATCGTGCAGTTCTCGATCAAGATCACCGAGCAGCCCGCCGCCATCAACGCCGCCGACATCGATGCGCTCAAGGCCGAGGGCCTGAACGAAGGCGAGGTGCTGGACCTCCTGCACTCGGACGCGATCTTTGCCTGGGCCAACCGCCTGATGCTGAACCTGGGCGAGCCGCTGATGCCGGAAGCCTAAAGCGGCTGTCTGCGCTGATGTGCCAACCCCCATCGCCTGTTTCCGGGTGGTGGGGGTTGTTTTTTGTGGGTGGTCCTTGTGGCCGTCTGCTGGAACATCAGCGCCGGTAGGCGGCGCCCGGATGGCTGGCCGGCAGCAGCTTGCCCCCTGCCGGGAACAGCTTTTCGCGCAGTGTCCCTTGCGCATAGCGCGTCTTGAACATGCCCCGGTTTTGCAGCTCGGGGATCAGCAGGTCGACGATGGCGTCCAGGCTCTCGGGCATGACGGTGCGCACAAGGTTGAAGCCGTCGATATCGCTCTCGGCGACCCAATGGGCCATCTGGTCGGCCACATCAACCGGCGAGCCGATGAAGACCGGCGCGCGCGCACCGACGGGGCTGAAATCCAGCAGATCGCGGACCTTGGGCGGCTGTGGCGTGTTGCGGGTCAGGTGCTCGACGGTGGACTGTATGGCATTGGTCTTGGCAAAGGGCAGCACATCGTCCAGACCCAGCTGGGACAGGTCCATGCCGGTCCAGCCCGAGACCAGCGCCAGCTGGCCGGCGCTGTCCAGGTAGCGGCGGTAGTCGTCGCGCAGGTCCTGGGCTTCGGAGGTCGTCGGCGCAACGATCACGGTGGCGCCCAGCAGGGTGAGCAGATCGTAGGGATCGCGCCCGGCGTTGCGGGCTGATTCACGCAAGGCCTTCACCGATTTGGCCGCTGCCGCAGGTGTGGGGCCATTGATAAAGCAGGCCTCGGCATGGCGGCCGGCAAACTGCTGGCCGCGCGCGGAGCTGCCAGCCTGGTACAGCAGGGGTGTGCGCTGGGGTGAGGGCTCGGCCAGCGCCCGGCCATGCACGCAGTAGTAGGGGCCGTCATGGGCGACGGCATGCACGCGCTCGGGGTGTGTGAACACGCCTGTGTCCTTGTCGCGCACGGCAGCACCGGCCTCCCAGCTGCCTTCCCAGAGCTGGTAGATCGCGGCCATGAAGTCTTCGGCTACCTCGTAGCGCTCGTCATGGTCGCGCAAGCTATCGCGGCCCAGGCCGCGCGCGCCGCTTTCCAGGTAGCCGGTGACGATGTTCCAGCCCAGGCGGCCGTTGGTCAGGTGGTCCAGGGTGCCAAAGCGCCGTGCGAAGGAAAACGGATGGTCGTTGCTCAGACTCGATGTCACACCAAAGCCGATGTGCTCGGTCACCAGGGCCATGGCCGAGATGAGCATGGTCGGGTCGAGCTGCGGGGACTGGGCCCCTGCCACCAGCGCCGCATCGGCATTGCCCGCGTAGACGTCGTAGATGCCGAACACATCGGCGATAAAGATGCCGTCGAGCAGGCCGCGCTCTGCCGTGCGGGCCATGTCTGCCCAGTAGCGCAATTGGTGGTATTGCGCCTGGTTGTCGCGCGGGTGCTTCCACAGGCCGGCCCAGTTGTGGGAGGGCGCGGCCATCTGAAAAGTGTTGAGGCGCAGTTCACGCCGGGGCTGTCGGCTCATTCCCATAAATCCATCACGGTGCCTCTGCCCTTAGACCTGCGCCGCCGCCTCGCTGGCTGCCGGGGTGGCCAATGGCGCGGTCTGCACCTGCAGAATGTCGTTGAAGCGGTTGAAGGCGCCGCACAGCGCGGTGCGCCAGGTCAGCTCCACAATCTGCGCTTCGCTGAAATGCTGGTGCAGGCGCGCAAAGATTTCGTCGCGCGTCTGGCTCCAGTTGCGGGTCACGGCGATCGCGTACTCCACCACCAGGCGGTCCACCTCGTTCAGTTCAGGGTGGCTGGCATAGTCCAGCAAGGTCCGCACGCCTTCGGCCGACAGGCCTTCGACGAGCAGCTTGGGCCCATGGTGGTCGATGCAGTACTCGCATGCATTGAGCAGCGAGACGGTGACGATGGCCAGCTCGGTGTAGCGCTTGGGCAGCACCGCTTCCTGGCCCAGCTGCAGCAGCAGCGCCCAGGTCTGCGAGAAGATCGGCAGGCGCTGCGCCATGACGCCGGCCTGGTCGGCAAAGTCGCCAGCGGCCAGCATGCGGTCCCACAGTGGCTGCTCTGCGGCAGGCAGGTCGTCGCGGGATTTGCGGGTGATTCGGGACATGGCTATTTTCCTTGAGAGCGGGGGCCGAGCCGGTACTCCGGCAGCAGGCCGTTGGGTTTGAAGATCAGCATCGCCAGCAGTAGCAGGCCCACCAGCGACAGGCGGATGGCGGCCAGCTGCGTGCCATCGAGCCAGGGCACGACGCCGGCCAGCATGCGGCTGCCCTCCAGCAGCAGGATCACCGTGAAGCCGGCAACCAGCACGCCGGCATGGCTACCGCGCCCACCCAGGATCACAGCCATGAAGGCGTAGGCCGTCAAGATGGTGCTGAACTGGGTCGGGTCGATATAGGTGTAGTAGAAGGCGTGCAGGCTGCCGGCAATGCCCAGGATGGCGCCGCCCAGCGCAAAGCTGCGCGCCCGCACCCAGAGCACGTTCTTGCCCAGCGCCTCGGCCACGCCCGCGTCCTCGCGCGTGGCGCGCAGCAGGCGGCCAAAGGGCGAGCGCGCCAGGCGCTGCAGCACCACAAACACCAGCGCCAGCCAGACCAGGCAAAAGCCCAGAAAGAACAGGTCGCGCCAGGCGCTGGGCACCAGCTCGGCAAAAGGCCGCACGATGTTGGGGATGCCCAAGGTGCCCCGGGTCAGCCATTCCTCGTAGCTGATAAAGAGCCGCAGCGATTCGGCAAAGCCCAAGGTGACGATGGCCAGGTAGTCCTCGCTCAGCCGTACGGATATCAAGCTGACCAGCGCACTGGCCGCTGCCGTCAGCAGCAGCGCCAGCAGCATGGCAGCGAGCGGCGGCAGGCCCTGCATCTGCAGCAGGCTGCAGGCATAGGCGCCCAGCATATAAAAGCCGAACAGGCCAAAATTAACCAGGCCACCCAGGCCCCACTGCAGGTTCAGCGCCAGGCCCGACAAGGTGGCGATGACCACCAGCACCAGGGTTGCAATCAGATAGCTTGTCATTTGCGCACCCACTTGGCACCAAAGAGACCCTGCGGGCGCAGCAGCAGCAGCAAGGCCATGACCCCAAAGGCCACCACCGTGCGGTAGTGGGGCGGCAGCAACAGGGTGGCCAGCTCTTCGGTCACGCCCAGCAGCAGCGCGCACGCCACCGCCGCCATCGGGCTGCCGATGCCGCCCAGAATGGCTGCGGTAAAGACCGGCAACAGGTAGTTCCAACCCATTTGCGGATCCACATTCGAATCGAGCCCGATCAGCACGCCCGACAAGGTCGCCATTGCGGCGGCCAGTGCCCAGACCGTGGCCGTCACCTTTTTGCGCGAGATGCCGCGCACGTCCGCCAGATCGGGGTTGTCGGCCACCGCCTGCATGGCCCGGCCCAGGCGCGTGAAGCGGAACACCAGCCACACGAGCGCCAGCGCCACCAGTACGCAGACCAGGGTGATGAGCTGCTCCTGGTTGACGCGCAGGCCGAGCAGGCGCGCGGGCCGGGCAATCTCCACACCAAAGCCGCGCGGCGCATTGCCGGCGACCAGGCGCACCAGGTTCTCCAGCACCAGGCCCAGGCCGATCGAGGCCACCAGCAAGGTGACGCCCGAGCGCCCGCGCAGCGGCGCAAACACCAGCCGGTCGAGCAGCAGCGAAAGCGCAACGCTGAGCGCCATGCCGGCGGCCACCGCCAGCGGCAGCGGCCAGCCCAGCGGGCCGTTGAAGGCATAGACCAGGTACGCGCCGGTGGTCACCATCGCGCCAATGGCGTAGTTGGCAAAGCGCAGCACGCTGAAAATCAAGGCCAGCGACAAGGCCGGCAACGCAATGAGCAGGCCCGATACCAGGCCGTTGAAGATGAGTTGCGCCAGCATCAGTGCGCTCCCAGATAAAGACTTTGCAGCTGGCCGTTGGCCAGCAGCTCCTGGCTGGGCGCGCGTGCCCGCACCTGGCCGGCGACCAGCACCAGGCCCCGGTCGGCAGCGGCCAGACCCAGGCGGGTGTTCTGCTCGATCATGAACAAGGTGACCCCGGTGTGCGCCACGCGCTGCACCACGTCAAACAGGCGCGATGCATTCAGCGGCGACAGGCCCGCCGAGGGCTCATCGAGCGCCAGCAGCCGGGGTGAGGGCATCAGCGCCGCGCCCATGGCCACCATCTGCCGCTGGCCGCCGCTGAGCAAGCCAGCGGCCACGTTCAGCTTGGGAACGATCTCGGGAAACAGCGCCAGCACCGCATCGAGCCGCTCGCGCAAGGCCCTGGCGCCACCGCTGGCGATGAACTCATGGCCGAGCTTGAGGTTGTCCAGCACCGAGAGGTTGCGGAACACATTGGCCTCCTGCGGCACATAGCCCAGCCCCAGGCGTGCGCGGCCCGGCGCATCGAGGGCGGTGATGTCGCGGCCATCCCAGATGACGCGGCCCGACTGCGGGCGGATCAGCCCGGTCACGACGCGCATCAAGGTGGATTTGCCCGAGCCATTGGGGCCGACGACCACCAGGCTGGAGCCGGGTGCGACATCCAGACTCACGGCATGCAGTACGGCGCGCGCGCCGTAGCCGGCCACGACGCTGTCCAGACGCAGTTCGGCGCTCATGCCACACCTCCGAGGTAGGCCTCGACCACCAGCGCGTTGGCAGACACCTGGGCAAAGCTGCCCTGGGTCAGCACCTTGCCCTGGGCCAGCACATACACCGGGTCGCACAGCGCGGCAATCATGTCCATGTTGTGTTCCACAATGGCAAAACTCATGCCTTCGGCCTGCAGGCTGCGGATGAAGTCCGCAATCTCGCCGACCAGCACCGGGTTGACGCCGGCCGCCGGCTCGTCGAGCAGCACCAGCCGGGGCTTGAGCATCAGCGCGCGGCACAGCTCCAGCAGTTTCTTCTGGCCGCCCGAGAGGCTGTCGGCCCGGTCATGCGCCAGGCGCCACAGGCCCACGCGCTCGAGCAGGGACTGGGCTTGCGCCATCGCCTGGGCTTCGTGCTGGCGGGCGGCCGCCGTGTTCAGCAGCGCATGCCAGAGCTTTTCGCCGGGCTGCTGGGGAGCGGCGAGCAGCAGGTTCTCCAGCACGGTGAGCGCGCCCATCTCGCGCGAGATCTGAAAAGTGCGGGTGAGCCCGGCCTGGGCGCGGCGGTGCACGGACCAATGCGTGATGTCCTGGCCGTCGAACAGCACCCGGCCGCCCTGGTGGGCCTGCTGGCCGCCCAGCACGTTGAACAAGGTGGACTTGCCCGCGCCATTGGGCCCCACCATGCCGGTGATGCCGCCGCGCGCAATGCGCAGGTGGGCACCGTCCAGCGCGGTGAATTCACCAAAACCTACATGAACATCCTGAACCCTGAGCAGATCGTCTGTCTGCAGGCTCATTTGGTGGTGCCCACCAGCTTGCTCACGCCGTTGAGCACGCGGTAGTGGCCGTAGTCCAGGTCCACCTGGTCGCCATTGGGCGCAAAGCGGAAGTCCGCCGTCGCGCCGGAGTAGCGGAAAGGCTTGCCTGCGCGAATCAGCTGCAGGCCCTGCACGGGGTCGTGCACATCGGGACCTTTGGTGTTGACCACATTGGCGATTTCCTTGCTGAAGTCGGCCGCCTTGGCGCTCTTGGCTTTTTCGATGGCCAGCGCCAGCACATTGATCTCGTCAAACACATTGGCGCCAAAGGCGACGATGGTGCCTTCGGGCTGCTGCGTTTGCTTGAGGTAGAGCTGGTAGCTGGCGTTGTTGCCCACCGGCGTGGCCTGCACATGGTTCACGCCTTCGGCGGCGGCCTTGCCCACGTTCTGCACAAACTTGCCGCCGCTGTCGGCCGCATGGCTGAAGGTGTAGAGCTTGCTTTCGTAGCCGCTGCGGTAGATCTCGCGCACGATGGCGCTGAACTCGGGGATATAGCTGGGCAGGAAGACCGCATCGGGCTTCTTGCTGAAGATCTTTTCCACCTCGGCCCGGTACGAGGGCTGGTTGGGGTTGAAGTAGAGGGTGTCAAGCACCTTGCCGCCTTGCTGCGCAAAGCGCTCGGCAAAGGGCTTGACGGTGCTGAGCGTGAAGGGCGTCTGCAGCACCAGGATGGAGGCGGTCCTCGCGCCATCCTTGTAGGCCACATTGGCAAAGGCCTGGCCCCAGTTCTTGCCATTGGTCTGGAAGCGCCAGACCAGGCCCTTGTTGTCGCCCTCGGTCAGCTCATCGGCCGAGCCTACGGGCAGCAGCGCAACACTCTTCTCGAGTGCCACCGGGCGCACGGCCAGCGCCACCGCGCTGCTCCACACGCCGGTGATCGCGACCACACCATCCACATCGATCAGCTTGCGCGCGGCCGACACGCCGGCTGTGGGCGTGGTCTCGTCATCGGCGACGACGATCTCCAGCGGACGGCCCAGCACACCGCCATGTGCATTGATATGGGCTGCGGCTGCCTTGGCCGCCGTTTCCTCTTCCTTGCCATAGGCGCCACCCGATCCGGTCAGCGGGGCCAGCAAGCCGATACGGATGGGGGCGCCGCTGGGGGCACTGGCTGCACCTGCCGCACTGGCACCGGCCACCACACAAAGCGACGCTGCCGCCACGCCCAAGACCCGCCACTGACCCAATTTGCTCACGCCCATATCCGCTTTCAAAAAACCGCCGTTCGCAGCAGGGCTGCGCGGCGCAAAAGGGGGATTGTGCGAAGTCAGCGTTGCGGGAGGAACTAATTTTTCTGACTTACTAAACGCGTTTTCTGCATAAGGGTGGACATGCGGCAGCGCTGCCCGCGTGCATGTGCTGCCTACATGCCGCTGCTGCCCAGCAGCGCCCGCCGGTACTGCACCGCCTCGGCCACATGGGCCGGGCTGATGGTCTCCGACTGCGCGAGATCCGCAATCGAGCGCGCCACACGCAAGCTGCGATGGATGCCGCGTGCCGACCAGGCCAGCTGGGCGGCGGCGGTTTGCAGCAGCTGCAGCGCAGCGGGCTCGGCATGGCAGTAATCGTCGAGCGCCTGGCCTTGCAGCTGCTGGTTGAGCATGCCCTGGCGCTGCAGTGACCGGGCGCGGGCAGCGGTCACCCGCTCGCGGATAGTGGCGGTCGATTCGCCGGCCGGGGCGGTCAGCAGCTCATCGGCGGGCAGGGGGCTGACTTCCAGGTGCAGGTCAATGCGGTCGAGCAAGGGGCCGCTGATGCGGGCCTGGTAGCGGCTGACCTGGTCGGGCGAGCAGCGGCAGGCGCGCTGGCGCGAGCCCCGAAAACCGCAGGGGCAGGGGTTCATCGCGGCAATCAGTTGGAAGCGGGCGGGAAAGGTGGCCTGCTGCGCGGCGCGGGCGATGCTGATCTGGCCGGTCTCCAGCGGCTCGCGCAGTGCTTCGAGCGCGCTGCGCGGGAACTCGGGCAGTTCATCGAGAAACAGCACGCCGCAATGGGCCAGCGATATCGCACCGGGCCGGGGCGGACTGCCGCCGCCCACCAGGGCCACGGCGCTGGCGGTGTGGTGCGGCGCCATCGTGCTGCGCTGGCCCCAGCGCTGGGCATCAAAGCTGCCGACCAGGCTGTGCACGGCGGCGTTCTCCAGCGCCTCGGCCACGCTCAAGGGCGGCAGCAGGCCGGCAAAGCGCTGGGCCAGCATCGATTTGCCAGCGCCCGGTGCGCCCAGCATCAGCAGGTTGTGGCCGCCTGCGGCAGCGATCTCCAGCACCCGCTTGCTGGCCGCCTGGCCTTTGACATCGGCCATGTCGGCGCCGGGGGCCTCGGGCGGGCGGGGCTGGGCGGGCATGCGCTGCCACTGGCTGGGCGCTGCATCGGGCTCGGCGCTGGCGGCCTGGGGCGCAAAGTGCTGCACCACGTCCAGCAGGTGGCTGGCGCGGTAGACCTCGGCATCGGGCACCAGGGCGGCATCCTCTGCACTGCCCGGGGGCAGCACCTGGCGCACCTGCTGGCCGCGCTGGTGCAGGTCCATGCTGGCGGCCAGCGCGCCGCGCACCGGGCGCAATGCACCCGACAGCGACAGCTCGCCGGCAAATTCATAGTCCTTGAGCCGGTCCGCATCGATAGCGCCGCTGGCCGCCAGAATGCCGACCGCGATGGCCAGGTCGTAGCGGCCCGACTCCTTGGGCAGATCGGCCGGTGCCAGGTTGACGGTGATGCGTTTGTTGTGCGGAAACTCCAGCCCGCTGTTTTGCAGCGCTGAGCGCACACGCTCACGCGCTTCCTTCACTTCCAGATCGGCCAGGCCGACCAGGGTAAAGCTGGGCAGGCCATTGGCCAGATGGACTTCGACGCTGACGGGATGGCCGGTGAGCCCGACCAGGGCCCGGCTGTGCACCACGGCGAGACTCATGGGCGGGCTTCCTTGTTGTTTTGCACCTTTTTGGTGCATTGCGAAGCACCTCTTGGAGGCACGGCTGCCACCAGCATCGCAAAAGTCGCTGGCAGCAACAAGTGGCGACAGCCCGGGGAAGGCGTGGCGGCGGCGCCGGCCTGCCATCCCGCGCCCCCGGCCGCCCTGTGGCGGCTCAGAACGTAAGCATTTGCAAAAAAATATAGCGCGCTGCGCTTGTCTGGTGCGCGCAACGCAGCGGGTAGCGCTGGGTTTGGCACGCTCTGTGCATTGTGCTTGCCACAAACGGATGGGTCGAATTCATCAACAAGGAGTGTGGCAATGGCAATGAGCAACAGAGGCTGGATGGTGGTGGCGGGTGCAGCGTTCCTGGCGCTGCCAATGGTGGCAAGCGCGCAGCTGACCGCCAATGTGAGCGTGACCACGAACTACAAGTTCCGCGGTCAGGACCAGAAGTCCTCTAGTGCCCAATGGGTCAAGCCCGCACTCCAGGGAGGGGTCGACTACGCCTTTGGCGACAGCGGCTTTTATGTGGGGAACTGGAACTCCACCGTCGACTGGCTCGACAACAACAAGCTGGAGATGGATTTCTACGGTGGCTACAAGTTCAAGGCCGCTGATGTGGATTGGGATGTGGGTCTGCTGACCTATGTCTACCCCGGCAACACGCTGGGCAACACCACCGAACTGTATGGCTCGGGCACCTACGGTCCCGTGACCGTGAAGTACTCGCACACCGTGTCGAAGGATTACTTTGGCTGGGCCGGCACCAAGTACGACAGCACGTACAAGGGCCGCAACACCGGTTACCTGAATGTGGCATTCGCCCAGGAAGTGGCGCCCAAGACGACCTTGAAGCTGGCCGTGGGCTATACGCGCTTTTCCAGCGACATCAAGGACCTGGGCGTGCCCAACTACCTGGACTACAGCGTGGGCGGTGCCTATGACCTGGGTGATGGCTTCTCGCTGAGCGCTGCCTGGGTGGGCGCCAACAAGACGGGTGCCTTTGGCTTTGTGAACAAGGGTCGCGCGATCGTATCGCTGACCAAGGCTTTTTGACGCAGCGCCGCTGCAATAAGTGACGACAGGAGAGACTATGAACATGAAACTGGTAGTGGCGGTGATCAAGCCCTTCAAGCTCGATGAAGTGCGTGAGGCGCTGTCCGATATTGGGGTGCAAGGCATCACGGTGAGCGAGGTCAAGGGCTTTGGCCGTCAGAAGGGCCATACCGAGCTGTACCGAGGCGCCGAGTACGTGGTGGACTTCCTGCCCAAGGTGAAGCTGGAGATTGCGGTGGCCGAGGACCTGGTGGACCGGGTGATCGAGGCCATCGAGAACGCAGCGCGCACCGGCAAGATCGGCGACGGCAAGATCTTTGTCTCGCCGCTGGAGCAGGTGGTGCGTATCCGTACCGGCGAAACCGGCCCGAACGCGATCTAAAAAACAGCGCTCCGCGCTGGCAAGGCGCGCGCAACAAGCCAATTTATCTTGAAGGTGTGAACAACATGAGACGACTTCTTTCCTTGGCAGGGCTGGCGGCAGTGGCACTGGCCACTGCGGGCAACGCGGCTGCGGCCGATGCGGCAGCTCCCGTTCTGAATGCAGGCGATACCGCCTGGATCATGACCTCGACCATGCTGGTGATCCTGATGGTCATCCCGGGTCTGGCGCTGTTCTATGGCGGTCTGGTGCGCAGCAAGAACATGCTGTCGGTGCTGGCCCAGGTGTTCACGATCTTCTCGCTGATCACCGTGCTGTGGACCATCTACGGCTACTCGCTGACCTTCTCCGGTGAAGGCAACTTCTTTGGCGACTTCGGCAAGGTGTTCCTGATGGGCATCACGCCCGATACCTTGTCGGGTGCGATGGCGACTGTGCCGGAGTATGTGTTCGTCTCGTTCCAGGCCACGTTCGCCGCCATCACCGTGGCGCTGATCGTCGGTGCCTTTGCCGAGCGCATCAAGTTTGCGGCCGTGATGATCTTCGCCGTGCTGTGGTTCACCTTCAGCTACCTGCCGATTGCCCACATGGTCTGGGGCGGTGGTCTGCTGGGCAAGGATGGCGCGCTGGACTTTGCCGGCGGCACCGTTGTGCACATCAACGCCGGTGTGGCCGGTCTGGTGGGCTCCTATGTGCTGGGCAAGCGCCTGGGCTTTGGCCGCGAAGCGCTGGCTCCGCACAACCTGACCTTGACCATGGTGGGCGCATCGCTGCTGTGGGTGGGCTGGTTCGGCTTCAACGCCGGCTCGGCAGGTGCTGCCAACGGTATTGCGGGCCTGGCCTTCATCAACACCATCGTGGCCACCGGCGCAGCCTGCGTGAGCTGGTTGGTGTGCGAGACGCTGCACAAGGGCAAGCCCTCGATGCTGGGTGCCGCTTCGGGTGCCGTTGGTGGCCTGGTGGTCATCACCCCAGCCGCCGGTTTTGTCGGCCCCATGGGTGCCATCGTGATGGGTCTGCTCGCCGGTGCTCTGTGCCTGTGGGGTGTGTCCGGTCTCAAGCGGCTGCTCAAGGTCGATGACACCTGCGACGTCTTCGGTGTGCACGGCGTGGGCGGTATCCTGGGTGCCATCCTGACCGGTGTGTTCTGCGCCTCCAGCCTCGGCGGTGTCGAGCCAGAAGGCTACAACATGGCCCACCAGATCTGGGTGCAAACCAAGGGCGTGCTGATCACCATCGTGTGGTCGGGTGTGGTGGCCTGGATCTCGTACAAGGTGGCAGGTTTGCTGACCGGTGGTCTGCGTGTGACGGAAGAAGCCGAACGCGAAGGCCTGGACATCACCTCCCACGGCGAAGCGGCCTACGGACGTTGATTCTTGCGGATACTCCTTGGGGGGCCGGACGGGTGCACAACCCGGCCGGCCTTTTTTTATGCGCCGTGCTGGCGGTTGAAATGCGTTCTCAGACGGATGCCGTGGCGCGCTCTGGCCACAGCGCCAGGCCGCCGGCCACGCTGAAGGCCTGTTGGTGGCCCAGCCGGCGCAATGCATGGGCGGCCTGGGCGCTGCGGTTGCCGCTGCGGCAGTAAAACACCACGGGGGTATCGGCCGGCAAGGCCAGCCACTGCGGCAGCGCATTGAGCAGGCCCGACAGCGGCACGGCCTGGCTGCTGGCGCCATCGTCCAGGCCAGGCGCCTGGCCCAGCTGCTGTTCATAGGACTCGCGCACATCCACCAGCAGCGCGGCGCTGCCCGCCTGCTGCAGCGCCTGGGCACGGGCCACGGGCAGCTCCACACACACGGCGGGCGTGGCGGCATCGACGCGGGCGCCGCAGGCCATTGTCTGGTAGGCGGTGGGGGCCAGGTCCTGCTCCAGCGCGGCCTTGGCAGCGGCAAAGGCGGCGGCATCGAGCTGGCCTTGCAGCACGCCGGCCAGCAGCGGCTGGGCTGCAGCTTCAACGGCCAAGGTGCAGGCAAAGCGGTTGTCATAGTCATGGCCGGGCAGCAGCAGGGTTTGCGGGCCCACGGCCCGGGCCAACAGGCGCAGGCTGTCCGCATAGGCGAGCGGCGCGCTCTGCACAAAATCGCTGCGGCCCAGCGCGCCGGGCAGCACGGTATCGCCCACCAGTGCCAGCTGCAGCTGAGTGCCTTCATGCAGCAGGTAGGCGGTGGAGTCTTCGGTGTGGCCGGGCAGCGCCAGGCGGCTTAAGCGGTAGGCGCCCAGCGTGATCTGCGTGGCGCCTTGGGGCCAGCCCAGCGCATCGACCGCGCCCGTGGCCTGCAGCGCAGCGGGAACGGCAGCGCGCAGCTCGGCCGCCGATGAGGCATGGTCGCCATGGCTGTGGGTATCGAGCACGGCCGCCAGGGTAAAGCCCCGGCAGCGCAGCCATTGCGCCAGGCGCTCGACCAGCTCGGGCAGCGGATCGACGACCACACAGCGCTGGCTGGCAGCATCGGCCAGCAGGTAGCAGCAGGCGCCGTCAACGACAAAGCGCGTCAGCAGCGGGGCTGTGCCATGGGCGGTGTCCTCAGGCGCTTCCACCAGACAGTTCGCGCGCAGTGCCGCGCCGCAGGCGCGGATGCGCTGGCAGGCCTCGGCGATCATCTCGGCCGGGTCGGCCGCGCCAAAGGACATGCGCACCGCAGCGGCCGTCTGCCAGGCGGGCAGGCCCATGGCCTCGAGCACATAGCTGGGCTGCGCCTTGCTGGCACTGCAGGCCGAGCCGCCACTCACCCGCAGGCCGGCAGCGTCAAACAGATCGAGCAGCAGCTTGGCGCTGAGGCCTGGCACGGCAAAATTCAACGTGGTGGGCAGGCACAGCGCGGGCGGCGCATTGAACACCAGGCCGGCAAAGGCCTCGCGCAGTGCGGCTTCGAGCTGGCTGCGGTGGCCCGCCATCGTGGCGGCGCTGGCAAAGCTGCTGCCGTCCTGCAGCGCGCGCAGCACGGCGCCCAGCGCGGCAATGCCGGCCATGTTCTCGGTGCCGGCGCGCAGTGCGCCTTCCTGCCCGCCGCCGGCCAGCAGCGGGGTAAAGGGCGCGCCCTCGCGCACATAGAGCATGCCCACGCCCTTGGGGGCATAGAGCTTGTGGCCGGAGAACGGCGCGTAGTCGATGCCGCGCTCTACCGGCTTGAGCGCCAGCTTGCCCAGCGCCTGCACGCCATCGACCAGCCACAGCGCCGGGCTGCCGCGCAGCGCATCGGCAATGCCGTCCAGGTCGCTGATGACGCCGGTTTCGTTGTTGGCGGCCATCGTGCACACCAGGCCGGCCGAGGGTGCCTGCGCGCGCAGCCAGGCCAGGTCATGGCGGCCATCGCGGCCCACGGGGATGGCGGCAATCGGCAGGTGCAGGCCGAGTACGGCGTTCCAGTGCTTGAGGGCCTCGGGCACGGCCTTGTGCTCGGTCGCGCCATAGAGCAGCTGCAGCACAGTGCTGTCGCCGGCCTCGCGGCGCTGGCGCAGGGCGCTCAGCGCCGACAGCACGGCGGTCTGGATGCCCTCGGTCGCACCGCTGGTGAACAGCAGCTGGCCGCTGGGCACGCCCAGCACCTGGCGCGCGGCGGCACGTGCTTCGTCGAGCAGCGCGCGGGCCTTGAGGCCGCTGCCATGGATGCTGCTGGGGTTGCCGTAGGCATCGGCCATCACCGCCAGGGCGGCGGCGCGGGCTTGGGGGAGAACGGGGGTGGTGGCGTTGGCGTCGAGGTAGATTTCCATGCCCAAATTGTCCAGCCCGGGCCGGGGAATACAGTCGCAAAATTCGCCAGCTACTGCACAATATTGGAGTTCTATTCCAGAAAATAGGAAAAAAATGAAATTGGATTCTATTGACCGCAAACTGCTGGAGTTGCTGCAGGCCGACGCGGAGACCCAGGTGGCCGATCTGGCGGCCCAGGTCGGGCTGTCGGCCACGCCCTGCTGGCGCCGTATCCAGCGGCTCAAGGAGGCCGGGGTCATCAAGCGCCAGGTGGCGCTGGTGGACCGCGACAAGGTCAATGTGGGCGTGACGGTGTTTGTGGCGGTGCGCACCAGCACGCACAGCCAGGAGTGGTTTGAGCGCTTTCGTGCGGCAGTGGCGGCCATTGCCGAGGTGGTCGAGTTCTACCGCATGAGCGGCGAGGTGGACTACCTGCTGCGCGTGGTGGTGCCCGATATCGCCGCCTACGACAAGGTCTACAAGCGCCTGATCGCCGATACCCAGCTGCTCGATGTGTCGTCGAGCTTTGCGATGGAAGAGCTGAAGTTCACCACCGCCTTGCCGCTGTCCTATATTCCATAAGCCAGCCTCGCTGCAAGCCAGGTGGCACAGATAATGCTTAGGGTTTTCCATGCAATTCATTTCTAAAGGAACGCCATGATCTGGCATACCGTGGTCAGCCAGCCCTTTGCGTTGGGGGAGTCCCCTTTCTGGCAAGCCAGCGGTGGTGTCCTCTATGGCGTCGATGTCGCTGGCAAACAGCTGTGGCGCACGATGCCCGGATCGGGCTATATGGACCGCTGGGACATGCCCGCCGAGCCCGGCTGCATTGCGCCGGCCCGCAGCGGCGGCGCGCTGGACGGCTGGATCGTCGTGCTGCGCGACCGCATCTGCCGCGCCACTCACTGGGGCGGTACCCTGCACGACATCGCCCGCCTGCCGATCGACCCGGCCACCGAGCGCGGCAACGATGGCCGCTGCGATGCGCAGGGCCGCTTCTGGGTCGGCACCATCCACGAGCCCGCCAGCGGCCCGCGCCAACCGGTGGCCGCGCTCTACTGCATCGATGGGCTGACGGGCACCACGACGGTGCGCAAGGTGCAAGATGGCGTCTCCAACGCCAATGGCCTGGCCTGGTCGCCCGACCGGCGCACCATGTACTGGGCCGATACCCCCAGCCACACGGTCAAGAAATTCGCCTGCGACGTGAGCGGCTATCCGCAAGGCGAGGGCGAAGTCTTCATGCGCTTTGATGCCAAGCCCGAGGGCTGGACCCCGGGCGAGCCCGGCTATGGCGGCCGGCCCGATGGTGCCGCTGTGGACGTTGAAGGCAACTACTGGTGCGCGATGTACGAGGGCGGGCGCGTGCTGCAGATCTCCCCGCAAGGCCGCATCCTCGCCAGCCACTACACCCCGGCGCTGTGCCCCACGATGCCCTGCTTTGGCGGCAGCGATGGCCGCACCCTGTACGTCACCTCCGCCCGCCACGGCCGCAGTCGCGACGAGCTCGCCCAGCTGCCGCTGTCGGGCTGCGTGTTTGCGATGCGCGTCGGTGTGGCCGGCCTGCCGACCCAGCCTTGGCGGGAAATCGGGCATGGGTTCTGAGAAGTCCTTCAAAGTCCCCCATCTAACTTGAGCGCCGCACGCCTGGCGTAACTGCCGCTACCATGGGGCCATGGACCAAGCTGTGGCTGCCTCTCTTTCCCCCACCGTGCTCGACTGGCAGGAGCGCGTTCGATCGGCGCATGCCCACAAGACGCCGCTGCGCATCCGGGGCGGTGGCAGCAAGGATTTTTATGGTGCGCGCCTGGGCGGCGAGGTGTTCGACACCCGCAGCTACAGCGGCATCGTGAGCTACGAGCCCAGTGAGTTGGTCGTGACCGTGCGGGCCGGCACAGCGCTGGCGGCGCTGGAGGCGAGCCTGGCCGAATGCGGCCAATGCCTGGCTTTTGACCCGCCGCATTTTGGCCCGGAGGCCACCGTCGGCGGCATGGTGGCGGCCGGCCTGTCGGGCCCCTCGCGGGCGGCGGTGGGCGCGGTGCGTGACTACATCCTGGGCCTGGAGTTGATCAACGGCCAGGGTGAGCTGCTGCGCTTTGGCGGCCAGGTGATGAAGAACGTCGCGGGCTATGACGTGTCGCGGCTGATGGCCGGTGCCTGGGGCACCCTGGGCCTGCTCACCGACATCAGCCTCAAGGTGCTGCCGATGCAGCGCGCCCAAGCGACCCTGTACTACGAATGCACGGCGCAGCAGGCACTCGACAAGCTCTCGGCCTGGCGCGCCAAGCCGCTGCCCATCAATGCCAGCCTGTGGCAGCAATCGGGCGACGGTGAGCAAGGCCATCTGCTGGTGCGGCTGCGCGGCGCAGTGGCCGCTGTGCAGTCGGCCCTGGATGGCATGGGCGGCACCATGCTGGACCACGGCCAGGCCGATGCCGCCTGGCTGGCCTGCCGTGAGCAGCAGCTGCCCTGGTTCAGTGCCATGGACCCGAGCCACGCGCTGTGGCGCCTGTCGCTGCCGGCCACGACGCCGGTGTTGCCCTGCACCGAAGAAGGCCTGCAGCCGCTGATGGAATGGGGCGGCGCGCTGCGCTGGGTGCAAGCCCCCATGCAGCATGCCCAGGCCTTGCAGGCGCTGGCCACCAGTGTGGGCGGCAGCGCCGTGTGCTTCAGGCCCGGCCCGCAGGTGGGCCTGGTCGCATCCGATGATTTTGGTTTGACGCCTGCCTCGCCCGCACTGCGCCAGGTGCAGCAGCGGCTCAAGCATGCGTTTGACCCCCATGGCATTTTCAACCCCGGCCGCCTGGGCGACTGGGCGTTGAGCTAAGCGCATCTCCGCTAATCGAGGCACCCCTGCACCATGCAAACCCAATTAGCCCCCGAATTCAAAGACACCCCCGAAGGCCAGGAGGCCGAGGCCATTTTGCGCAAGTGCGTGCATTGCGGCTTTTGCACCGCGACCTGCCCCACCTACCAGCTGCTGGGCGATGAGCTCGATGGCCCGCGCGGCCGTATCTACCTGATCAAGCAGGTGCTCGAGGGCCAGGAGCCCACACGCAAGACCCAGACCCACCTGGACCGCTGCCTGACCTGCCGCAATTGCGAATCGACCTGCCCCAGCGGCGTGCAATACGGCAAGCTGCTCGATATCGGCCGCCATATCGTCGACCAGAAGGTCGAGCGTCCGACGGCCGAGCGCCTGCAGCGCTGGGCGCTGCGCAAGGGCATGGTCTCCAAGGCCTTTGGACCGGCGCTGGCGCTGGGGCGGCTGGCCCGCCCGGTGCTGCCTGCTGCGCTCAAGGCCAAGCTGGCGCGCGTGCCGCGTGCTGGCAAGTGGCCCACGCGCACGCATGCGCGCAAGGTGCTGATGCTGGCCGGTTGCGTGCAGCCGGTGATGCTGCCCAATATCAATGCCGCCGCTGCCCGGGTGCTCGATGCCGTGGGCATCCAGACCTTGATTACCCCAGCCGCCGCCTGCTGCGGCGCGGTGCAGCAACATCTGAGCGACCCGCAGGGCGCGCTGGCGCAGGCACGCGCCAATATCGATGCCTGGTGGCCCCATGTGGAGAGCCAGCAGGTCGAGGCCATTGTGACAACGGCTTCCGGCTGTGGCGTGATGGTCAAGGACTACGGCCACCTGCTGCGCCATGACCCGGCCTATGCCGCGCGCGCCGCTGCCATTAGCGCATTGGCGCGTGACCTTTGCGAGCTGCTGCCCGACATGCTGCCCGAGCTGGAGCAGCGCCTGCAGGGCCAGCTGAACTTGCCTGAAGCCCCCCTGGCCTACCACCCGCCCTGCACCTTGCAGCATGGCCAAAAGCTGCGCGGCGGGGTGGAGACGAGCCTGCGCCGCCTGGGCTTTGACATCCGCGTCTCGCGGGTGGAATCGCACCTGTGCTGCGGCTCGGCCGGCACCTATTCGCTGCTGCAGCCCGAGATTGCGCACCAGCTGCGCGACCGCAAGATCGGCACCTTGAACCAGGCCTGCAGCGATGCGCCGCCCGCCGCGATTCTGTCGGCCAACATCGGCTGCATCTCGCACCTGCAGTCGGGCACCGATGTGCCGGTGCGCCACTGGATCGAGGTGGTGGACGAGGCGCTGGCGCCGCAAAAGCCCCAGCGCTGATGGATGGCGGCTGGTAGCGCTTAGACGGCCAGCGCCAGGCCGTCCTTGCGTTGGTCGGAGGCGCCGCACAGCTGTCCATCAGCCAGGCGCCAGATGCACTGCGCGCCGCCAAAGTCGCTGCGCCCCCCCAGCTCGCCTTCGCCGCTGGGCTCGCGGTAGCCCTGGGCCCGCAGCGCGGCGGTGATCGCGGGCGGCATGCCCGCCTCCACCGCCAACACCCGGCCGCCTTCCAGGCGCCAGCGCGGCTGGTTCAACGCGGGCTGCGGTGCCTCGCCGCCCGCCAGCAGGCGGCACAGCAGCTGCACCTGGCCTTGGGGTTGCATGGCGCCGCCCACCACGCCAAACACGCCGAGGAATTGGCCATTGCGTGTGGCAGCTCCCGGCACCACCGTGTGATAGGGGCGCTTGCCGGGCGCCGGCCCATTGATATGGCCGGGTTGCGAAAAGCCATGGCCCCGGTTCTGCAGCACAAAGCCGCCTTCGGCCACACCAATGCCCGAGCCAAAGCGCTTGAACACGCTGCTCATCAGGCTGATGGCCAGGCCATCGCCATCGACCACGGTGGTGCAGACGGTGTTACCGGCCGGGTCGGCCACGGTCTGCTGGGCATGGGCCATCGCTGCCTCCATCGCCTGCACCAGCGCGACCTGGGTGGCAGCGCTGGCCATGTCGATGGCCTGGTCCTGCATGGCAGCCAGCGCATGCAGCACCGCCACACCGTGGGTATTGGGTGGGCATTCATGGATGGTGGCGCCGCGAAACGAGGTGCTCACTGGGGTGCAGAAGTTGCCCTGGTGGGCGCTGAAATCCGCAGCGGCCAACACGCCGCCCGCTGCCTGCACCGCAGCGGCGCAAGCGGTGGGGATGGCACCCGCATAAAAGGCCTGCGGCCCCTGCGCAGCGACGGCCTGCAGCAAGCGGGCCAGCGCCGGGTTGTCAAAGCGCTCGCCAGCGCGGGGCGGGGCATCGGCGCGGTAGAGGGCGGCGCTGGCGGCATCGCGGGCAATCACCGGCTGGAACAGCGCCCATTCACGGGCAGCAACGGGGGCCACCGCAAAGCCCTGGCTGGCGGCCTGCACGGCGGCATCGAACAGCTGCGCCCAGGGGCGTTTGCCAAAACGCTGGTGCAGATCCCACCAGCCTTGCACCACGCCGGGCGTGGTGACGGACAGCGGATGGCGCTCGGGGATGCGGCACTGGGGCAGGGCCTCGACCAGGGCCGCCGTCAAAGCTTGGGGCGCACGCCCGGTGCCGTTATAAGCCAGCGGCGCCTGGCCGGACGGCACCAGCATCGCCAGCAGGTCGCCGCCCACGCCGGTGGCCATGGGCTCGACAACGCCCAGCACCGCATCGGCGGCAATCGCGGCATCGACCGCTGAGCCGCCTTGCTGCAGCTGGGCCTGCGCGGCCGCTGCGGCCAGCGGGTGGCCGGTGGCCAGCATCGCGCCCCGGCCCAGCACGCCGGGCGCGCCTTGGTGGTGCAGCTGTGCCATCTCAGCCGCCCCAGAGCGCCACGGCGGTGAAGACTGCGGCCAGCAAGCCCAGCACCACCGGTATCAGCAGCGCCCGGGCCAGCTCCAGCACATTCACGCGGGCAAAGCCTGCCACCGCAATCAGCGAGGACCAGGCGATCAAGGTGCCGCCACCCGTCCAGACCGCGCCCATCTGGCCCAGCGCGGCCAGGGCCGACACATCCATGCCCGAGGCCGGGCCCAGTGCTCCGGCGATGGTGCCGGTCAGCGGCAGGCCGGAGAAGCCCGAGCCGTCGATGCCGGTGATCATGCCCATGATGAGGACCCCCAGCGAGACCAGCAGCTGGCTGTCGGGGATCAGGTGCTGGCCGGCTTGCACCAGCTCGAACAGCAGGCTCGGCGGCGTGGTGCCCGGTGCAATGCCCAGGATGGCACCAGCCGTCTCGCCCGAGCCGATGAAGAAGAAGCCGGCAATCGGCAGCACCGAGCCCATGGCCTTGAACGCAAACACAAAGCCATCGGTGATGTGGTCAGCTGCGCCGTCGAGCATCTTGCGAAAGCCCCGGGCGGCGGTGGTGGCCCAGATCATCAGCAGCGCAGCGACGCCGCCGATCAGCATGGCCGCATCGCCACCCTTGAGCTCGGGCACCGCGCTGGTGAACTTGGGCGCGACCATCACCAAAATCACCAGCAAGAATGCCAGCGGCGTGACAACGGCAAACAGCTTGGAGGCCGAGGCCAGCGGCTGGGTCTTGCGCAGCTCGGCTTCCAGCTCCGAGTTGGTGCCCAGGTCGCCGTCGTGAGCGGTGCCCTTGGCGATCTCGGCCTTGTCGTAGGGCCCTGCCCCTTCCATCTGCGCGTCGATGCCGGCGGGGTTGAGCTCCCAGCGCTCCAGCAGCGCGCTGTCGCTGGGCACGATGAGCTTGCGCACCTTGAAGTACGACAGGAACAGCGCAATCATGCCCACCACCCAGGACAGCAGCAAGGCCTTGTCGCCCACCGCCACCGCACTGATGCCGCCAGCAGCCTTGGCGCTGATCCCTGGCGCCACGCCAATCACATAGTCCGACGACAGCGCCATGCCCTGGCCGGCAATCGCAATGGCCATCGCCCCTGCGATAGGCGGCAGGCCCGCTGCAATCGCTGCCGGCAGCAGCACGGCCGCGACCAGGGGTACCGCAGGGGTGGGCCAGAAGAACAGCGAGATCAGGTAGGTGACCAGCGCCAGGATGAAATAGGCGATGTGTCCATTTTTCATCACCGCACGGAAGGGCTTGACCATGCGGATGTCCGAGCCAAGGTCCTTGAGCGCGTTGAGCAGGGCGGTCATCAGCGCAATGATCAGAAAGATGTTGAACAGCTCCTTGGCCGCCACCATGCTGGCACCAAATATGCTTCCAATCCCGGTGATGAAGCTGCCGCTCCAGGCGAAGGCGACGACGACGGTGGCCAGTATCGATGGCACCACCACATTGGCACGGAAGGCCATGGTCACAATGATGACCAGCACCCCGGCGAGGTAGGCCCAGTGCGCAGGGCCTATAGAGACTGACGGATCCATCGCGGCTACTCCTTGGTATGTTTAAACAGCCAATTTGTATACTAAATACAATGATGCGAAAAATCATCAGGGAATACCAGAAATATTGCATTGCAACATGCGATGAACCCGGGTTAAATGTGAAAAAAAGCTGTTTTCGTATACAAAAATGGAAATGTCAGGGCACATTTGTGCGATGAAGGCTTTTGCATGCCTGGCGCTATGGTGGTGTCAGAGTCTCGTTTTTTAGGGGATTTGCGAGACGGATCAAAGGCTTGGATAGTGCAGGGTTATGGACCCAGATCAAGGACATGGATTTGTACACTGGATACACTAGGGTTATTACTAGGTTATCCAGGAGCTATTCCATGAAGAACATTGCTTCCCCCTCTGTGGTTGCCCAGCAAGACGATCTGCTGGTACTGCGTGAGCCCCGCCAAGCCTTGCTGCCGGCATCACTGGGCTGGTTGTCGGCGGTGGAAAACGCCTTTGTGCGCTGGCAGGCCAAGCGCCTGGCCGAGCTGGAGCCGGGGCGTCTGTGGGCCCAGGCACTGCAAGATACGCGCTCATTGGCCGAGATCCGCCGCGCCCGGCGCTGAGCGCAGATTTCTGTATACAAGGCAAGGCAAAGACGCTGCAAACCCTGGCTGGGCATGTAAACTGGGCGCGACCCTGAGCGGCGCATTGCAGCCAATGCGCTGGCCCTGGGGCTTGCAACGTACCCAACGGACCGACTTTCATGCCCATTGCCAACGGAGACAAAAAACCTGGACTCAACCACTCGCCGCTGACCCAGCAGCTGGTGGAGGCCTTGCGCGAGAAGATCATGTCGGGCGAGCTGGCCTCGGGCGAGCGGCTGGTGGAAGAGCGTCTGTCCGAGGAGTTTTCCGTCTCGCGCATGCCCGTGCGTGAGGCCTTGCGCCAGCTGGCGGCCAGCGGCCTGGTGATCATCGAGCCCCGGCGCGGTGCCTCGGTTGCCAAGTTCCATGGCGATCTGCTGCGCGAGCTGGTCGAAGTGCGCGCCACCCTGGAGGCGCTCAACGCACGCCTGGCTGCCAAGCGCCATGACCCCGAGCAGATTGCCGCGCTGGAGGCCTTGCTGGCCGAAGGCACCAAGAACGCCCATTCCGGCGATGGCGATGTGCTGGCTGTGCTGAACCAGAAGTTCCACCTGGCGCTGGGCAAGATTGCCGCCAACTCGGTGCTGCAAGAGGTGATGCTGTCCTTGCGCGACCGCACCGAGGTGCTGTTTGCGCCGCGCAGCCAGGCGCGTGCGCCGCAGAACTGGGAAGAGCATGCCGCCATCCTGCGCGCCGTGATCAAGGGCGATCCCGAGCTGGCCGGCCTGCTGGCCGCGCGCCATATCTACAACGCGGCCGGCATCGAGCCCTGAGTTTCCCGTTTACGATTGGCTGGCCAGGTAGTTCTGGTAGGCCACGCCAGCCAGCGCAATATCTTCCAAACCCACGCCCACGGCCTTGTACAGCCGGAGGCCCGGCTGCGCGCTGACGGCATGGCGGCCGCTGACGATATCACCCAGCTCCACCAGTTTGTCTGCGAGCGACAGACCCGGGTCGGCCAGCACCAGGTCGCCTGCTTCGCTCGTTGCCTGCTTTTTCCATTCCACCGCAATCAGCTGCGCGCGCGCCAGCAAGGCATCGTCGAGCTCGCGGGTGTGGGGCAGGCTGGAGCCAATGGCGGCGACCAGCGCATGGGGGGCGACATGCGCGCCGTTGAACAGCGGCTCTTTGGCGCGTGAGGCGGTGACGATGATGTCGGCCTCGCCCACGCCCTGGGTGTGCGCCACGCGGCGGATCTGCGCCTCGGGCAAACCGGTGAGCTGCGCCAGGCGTGCTTCCAGGCCGCTGGGCGCATAGGGGTCAAACACATCGATGCGCTGCAGCCCGAATTGCTGCACCATCTGCTGCGCATGGGCGAGGCCCTGCACGCCAGCGCCGCACAAAAACAGATGGCGCGCGTTGGCGGGCGCCAGGTGCTGGGCCACCAGCACCGTGGTGGCGGCGGTGCGCAGGCGCGTGATCGCATTGGCATCCAAGGTGGCCAGCGGCGCGCCAGTCTCGGTGGAAAACAGCAGGATGACAAAGTTGAACTGGCCGGCAATGGTGGTGTAGACCTTGGCGCCGGTCACCCCTTGCGCGGGGATGACGGCCCCCAGCGTGGACAGCTTGACGCCCCCGGCATCGGTGCGCTCGCGCGCTTGCATCGCTGCCTCGCCCGCCCCAAAGGCGGCAAAGGCGCGGTGCATGGCCTGCAGGGCTTGGTCGGTGGACACCAGGGTGTCCACCATGGCATCGGTGATGTGCAGCATGGTGTGTGTGGGGTGATGGGTTGGTGGGGGAATGCGCTCAGAGCCAGACGCGCAGCAGGATGATGCAGGCGCTGACGGCGGCGGTGCCCAGCAGCCAGCGGCGGATGGTGGCCTTGGAGATATGGCGGGCCAGGCGGTTGGAGGCGAGAAAACCGCCCAGCATCCAGGGCAGCAGCACGAGGCTGAGCAGCCACTGGTCACTGCCCATGCGGCCGACCCAGGCCAGCGCGCTGAGCGAGACGATGGTGCCGGCAAAAAAGACCACGCCCAGCGTCGAGCGCATCGTCGCCGGTGCCAGGTGCTGCATCGCAATCGCAAACGGCGGGCCGCCGGCGGCGGTGATCGTGCCCATGATGCCGCTGGCCACACCGGCAATCGACAGGTTGGTGGTGCTGGGCTGCACGCGCCAGCCCATGGTGCTGAGGCAGACGGCTGCCAGGATCAGCACCGCAAACAGAATGGACAGCGCATGGGTGCTGAACAGCACCAGCAGGCCGGTGGCCGCAAAGGTGCCGATGACGCGGCCCACCAAGGTGGCGGCAGCGACCTGGTGGTTGAGCGCCTCGCGCTCGCGCAGATAGGCCAGCAAGGCCAGCGGCGCGCCCACGGCCAGCAGCGGGCCGGGCACCAGCTCGGGGAAAAAGATCGCCGCCAGCGGCGCGCAGAACATCGCATAGCCCAGGCCGCCCACGCCCTGCATCGCAGCGCCCGCGAGCACCATCAGGCCCATGGCCAGGTAGCGGCCCCAGGAGAGCTGCTCGGCCATCGCCGTCCAGGCACTCATGCGGGTCGCACCCAGCTGACCTTGATGTCGCCGTTGACAAAGGTCTGGCAGGCCAGGCGGTGGCCGGCGGCAAACTCTTCGTCGCTGAAATGCTTGCGCTCCTTGGCCTTGATGGCATCGGTGTGGGCCAGTCCTTCCTCGATGCGGCATTTACAGGTGCCGCACAGGCCCCCGCCGCATTTGAAGGGGATGCCGCCTTTCTCGCGCAGCGACACGCGCAGCAGGTTGCTGTTTTCCGGGGCTTCGACGGTCTTGTTGTCGTTGCTGACAAAGGTGATGGTGGGCATACGGGGCAATCAGGCAGCGGATGGGGTGGCTGGCGGGGCGGTGAGGGGTGCCGGGGTCAGGGTGGCATCGAGCGCGCCGAACTGGCACAGGTGCTGCAGCTCGCTACGCGCTTGCTCCAGCGAGTCAAAGCGCTCCAGAAACTTGGATGGCACCTGGTTGGTGGTGCCGCCGGGGCCATCCTCGATCACCTGGACCTTGGTCTCGCGCAGCAACTCGCCCACGGCAAAGTGGGCCAGCAGGCGGCCGCAAAAGTGGTAGTCCCAGGCTTCGAGCAGGCTGATGTCGGCATTGGCCTGCGTGCGGTACTGGCCGGGCTTGCTGGTCAAGATCACAAACATGGGCGCTCCTCAGGCTGCAGGGGTGGCGGGCGCTGTGCCTACGGGCTGGGTGGCGCTGGCGGCGCCGGCGTTGGTGGCCGGCAGCGGCACTTGTTCCAGCTCCAGGTCCTGCTCGGGCCAGAGCTGGCAGACCAGGCGAAAGCCCTGGTCCAGGTGCGCGCCCAGCTGCTTCTTTTCTTTCCAGTTCGGCGCCGGCAGGTGCTCAGCCCCCGCCAGCACCTTGCAGGCGCAGGTGGCGCACTTGCCCATGCCGCACTGGTAGGCCAGGTGGGGATAGGGGAACTGCTTGATCCCCGCGCGCACCACCAGGTTGGCGCCGGTCTTGACCTCGCCTTGGAAGGTCTGGCCGTTCTTGTGAAAGGTGATCTGGGGCATGGGCTTCTCCGCATTGCAATTACGTATACTGTATACAAACGGATGTTGTGGATGTATTAGGGATAACCTGATGCAGTGGGAATTGGGGCTGCATTGGCGCACCTGAAAATGATGGAGCATCAAGGGATTGTGGCTATGAGAAGACGATGCTTACCTCTGAGATTTGCTGGAAATAGGGGTAAGCACTGAGGCGGAATGGGGTGTGAAAACATTGACCATGTTTTCTGTATACAGTATTCTAACTTCGTCGCTTGGATCGGTTTGACTTGGGCGACGACCCCAACATTTCAGAGGAACCCGCCATGACCAGCACATTGATGAACCGCGACGAATTCCGCGCTGCGCTTGAAAATGCCATCAAGGGCAAGAGCGCCAACAAGGCCCCTTTCAGCGTGGCCTGGGCCACAGGCCGCCTGAGCCGTGAGCACCTGGCGCGCTGGGCCGAGAACCACTACCACTATGTAGGCCCGTTTGCCGACTACCTGGGCTATCTGTATGCCCGCACGCCAGACCATATGACAGAGGCCAAGGACTTTCTGCTGGCCAATATGTATGAGGAGGAGATTGGTGGCGACCGCCACACCGATCTGCTGATCCGCTTTGCCGAAGCCTGCGGCACGACGCGCGAGCGCGTCGTGGACCCCAACAATATGTCGCCCACCACACGCGGCCTGCAGTCCTGGTGCTATGCGATTGCGATGCGCGAAGACCCGGTGGTCGCGGTGGCCGGCCTGGTCGTGGGCCTGGAGTCGCAGGTGCCGTCGATCTACCGCAAGCAGACGCCCACCTTGCGTGACAAGTACGGCTTTACCGATGAAGAGGTCGAGTTCTTTGACCTGCACATCGTCTCTGACGAAATCCATGGCGAGCGCGGCTACCAGATCGTGCTCGAGCACGCCAACACGCCCGAGCTGCAAGCCAAATGCCTGCGCATCTGCGAGATCGGTGCCCAGATGCGCCTGCTCTACACGACGGCGCTCTACCACGACTATGTCGCCAAGGACCTGCAGATCTCGCAGGAAGAGCTGCTGGCCGCCTGAGCCTGGCGGCACCCCTTTGCCCCGCGCAGCGGCGCGCCCCTGGCGGCCGCCGCTGTGACCGACCCCTCACCTCTCCAAGACCTCCCGACCATGGCCGACACCGTGCAAACGTTTCTGAACTATATCGACGGCGCCTGGGTGCCCTGCCTGCTGGGCAGCACCTTTGACAACCTCAACCCCGCCGATACCCGCGATGTGGTGGGGCGTTTTCAGGCCTCGGGCCCGGCTGACGCCGAGGCGGCGGTGCAGGCCGCGCAAAAGGCCTTTGACGGCTGGCGCAAGCTGGCCATTGGCAAGCGCGCCAAGATCCTCAACGATGCGGCCAGCTACCTGGAGCAGAACGTGGAGCAGTTTGCCCAGGAACTGACCCGCGAGGAGGGCAAGCAGCTGAGCCAGGCGCGCGACGAGTTTCTGCGCAGCGCACAAACCTTTCGTTTTTATGCCACCGAAGGCCAGACCCTGGGCGGCGAGACCTACCCGCAGGACGATGCCAATATGCATGTGTTCAGCCACCGCGAGCCGCTGGGCGTGGTGACGGTGATCTCGCCCTGGAACTTCCCCGCGTCCATCCCGGCGCGCAAGCTGGCGCCGGCGCTGATCACCGGCAACACGGTGGTGTTCAAGCCCTCGTCGGATGCACCGCTCTCGGGTCTGCGCCTGGTTGAGGCGCTGGAGCAGGCGGGTGTACCGCCAGGCGTGGTCAACTGCGTCACCGGCCGCGCTGGCGAGGTGGGGCCGGTGATCACCAATTCGCAGGCCATCCGCGCGATCTCGTTCACCGGCTCGACGACGGCCGGCACCCAGATCCACCGCACCGTGCACCTGTCCACCCGCTTGCAGATGGAGCTGGGCGGCAAGAACCCACTGATCGTGATGGAGGACGCCGACCTCAACCTGGCGGTGGACCTGGCGATCAAGGGCGGCTTCTCGCTCACCGGCCAGGCCTGCACCGGCACCAGCCGCATCCTGGTGGTGCCCAGCGTCAAGGCGGCCTTTACCGACAAGCTGCTCACGCGCGTGTCCCAGCTCAAGATCGGCAACGGCATGGCGCCGGGCATGGACCTGGGCCCCTTGGCGACGGAAAAGCAGCTGCAGACCGTGCAGCGCTACATCGACATCGGCAAGAGCGAGGCCCGCTGGCTCTGCGGCGGCGAGCGGCTCACCGGCGGCGAGTTCGACCATGGCTACTACCTGTCGCCCGCAGTGTTCACCGATGTGAAGAACAGCATGCGCATTGCGCAGGAGGAGATCTTCGGCCCGGTGCTGGCGATCATCGAAGTCGCGGACTTTGACGACGCGCTGCGCCAGGCCAACGACTCGCAGTACGGCCTGTCGGCCAGCATTGTCACGATGAACCCGCGCTACATGCATGTGTTCACCAACGAGATCCAGGCGGGCACCGTCAAGATCAACCGCACGACCACCGGCAACCTGGTCAATGCGCCCTTTGGCGGGCTGAAGAACTCCAGCACCTCCACCTTCCGCGAGTCCGGCCGCGCCGGCCTGGAATTTTTTACCCAGATCAAGACCGTCTACCGCGGTATCTGAACCCCTGACTGCAAGAGGAAACACGATGAAAAGCGCACTGAAACTGGAACTGGCAGAAGCCCGTGTGATGTCCCTGGCCGCGCTGGCCAAGGCCAAGGAAATTGGCGTGACCGAGACGGTCTGCATCACCGACGAAGGCGGCTTTCCGCTGGTGCTCGAGCGCATGGATGGCGCCCGCGTCACCGGCCCGCAGATCGCCTGGAACAAGGCCTTCACGGCAGCGGGACACAAGCGCTCCACGCACCTGTTCAACACCTTGCCCAACGGGCCGGCGTTGCCGGGCAACGAGGCCTTTGGCATCCAGTGGAGCTTTGAGGGCAAGTTTGCGGTCTTCGTTGGCGGCTACCCCATCGTCGTCAACGGCGAGGTGATTGGCGGCGTGGGCCTGTCGGGCGGCAATGGCGAGCAGGACACCGCCTGTGGCGTGGCTGCCTTGCAGGCGCTGAAAGACCACCTGGGCGCCACCGCCGATGTGCTGGTGCAGGCCGATATCAAGAAATAAGCACCAACCTACCAGCGCATAGCGCACGAGGTCTGCGATGAACTACCGCGTACAGTGGCTGCAGACGCAGCAATCGTTTGACGTGGGTGCCGATGAATCGGTGCTTGACGCCGCCACGCGCCAGGGCGTGGCGCTGCCCCATGACTGCACCTTTGGCGGCTGTGGCAGTTGCCGCATGAAGGTCGAAGAGGGCGAGTTTGCCTATGCCGACGGCGAGCTGCCGCTGGCCATGGGTGAAGAGGAGCACGCCCAGGGCTATGCGCTGGCCTGCCAGGCCCGGGCGCAGTCCGATCTGGTCATCAGCATCGCGACCGGGCCGGACAGCTCCGCGCCCACCCGCGTGCAGGCCACCGTGGCCGAGCTGCGCATGCACACGCCCGATATCTACCACCTGGCGCTCGACCTGCCCGAGGACCATGGCCTGCGCTATGTGCCCGGCCAGTACCTGAACATCTGCCTGCCCGGTGGCGCGTACCGCAGCTTCTCGATGGCCACGCCGCCGCAGGGCCGGCGCGTCAGCCTGCAGATCCGCAGGATTGCCGGCGGGCGCTTTACCGATGGCCTGCTGGCGACGATGGCAGTGGGCGATGTGCTGGAGGTGGAACTGCCCCACGGCAGCTTTTACTACCGCGCGCAGGACTACCAGCCGATGGTGTTTGCCGCCACCGGCACCGGCTTTGCGCCGATCAAGGCGATTCTTGAATCGCTGCTGGGCGATGCCGACTGCCCGCCGATCCACTTCTACTGGGGCATGCGCAGTGAGGCCGATCTGTATTTGCTCGATGAGATCGCGGCCTGGGCCGGGCAGCTCTATGAGTTCACTTTTGTGCCGGTGCTCTCGCGCCCGTCCGATCGCTGGACCGGCCGGCGTGGCTATGTGCAGGACGCCATTGCCGAGGACTTCGAGGACCTGTCCGAGCATTCGATCTACCTGTGCGGATCGCCCTCTATGATTGCCGATGCGAAAGCGCTGATGGCGCTGTCGGGCGCGGCGCTGGACAAGATCTACAGCGACAGCTTCATCTTCCAGAACGAAGCGGCCGCCGTGGCCGAGTTGAGCGAACAAAGCTGAGGAACCACACCATGGATCTGGGATTAACGGGCAAGGCCGCGCTGGTCTGGGGCGGCAGCAAGGGAATGGGCTATGCCGCCGCGCGCCAGCTGGCGCTGGAAGGGGTGGACGTGGTGATCGCCGCGCGCACCGAAAGCAGCTTGCAGGCTGCGGCGCAGGCCTTGTCGGCCGAGTGCGGCCGCCCCGTGCGCTATGTGGTGGCTGACATCACCAAGAAGGCGGGCCGCGAAGCGGCATTGGCTGCCTGCCCGCAGCCGGACATTCTGGTCAACAACTCGGACGGCTACCCGCCCGGTGACTTCCGTGACTGGAGCGATGAGACCTGGCACGAGGCGCTGGACATGATGATGGTCGGCCCCATCGACATGATGCGCCGCGTGGTCGATGGCATGCAGCAGCGCGGCTATGGGCGCATCATCAATATCGTCTCGCGCAGCGTCAAGGCGGCGCATGCCGAGCTGGGCCTGTCCAACGGCGCGCGTTCGGGACTGGTCGGCTTTGTCGCGGGCCTGGCTCGCCAGACGGTGCGCCACAACGTCACCATCAACAATGTGCTGCCCGGCGCGTTCGACCCCGATGCCCAGGCTCGCCACATCCACAAGCTCGCCCAGCAAAGCGGCCGCTCGCCGGCCCAGGTGCGTCAAAGCCGCGAGGCCGCCAACCCCGCAGGCCGCTTTGGCCAGCCCGAAGAAGTCGGCGCGCTGATCGCCTACCTGGCATCGCAGCACACCGGCTATGTGACCGGGCAGAGCTGGCTGATCGATGGGGGCGAGTATCCGGGCACTTATTGACAAAGGACAAAGCCGGGGCTGCTGGGTGGCCTGGCTGCGCGATGCAAGCGCGCAACTGGCCTTGTCTGCGTCCGTTCTAAAGCCCTGCTGCGGTGTGCAGCTGCTTACCGGGCGATGGGCTTGATTCGTTATACTTGCAGTCTTGCCTTGGGTGATCCAGGGCGTTTTGCTTTTTACCGGTGCAGCTGCTCTTGGCGGGTCTGCACTTTTTTCTGCGCCAGCCTCTGTTTATGACCGAACCGACCCTCCCCACCTCTTCTGATGCTTCCGCACCGGCACCAGCTGCGGCAGCGCCCGCAGCGGGCGGTGATACGCGTCGCCAGCCCAAGCAGGAGCGCCGCGAGCGCCCTTCAGGCCAAGCGCCGGTGCTGAACTCGGCCATGGCCGATGCGCTGCG
>NZ_QETI01000018.1:0-90028 GCF_003105075.1 Comamonas sp. JNW | reverse complement strand
GCGTTTGGACTTCTTCTCGAATCCGGTAGCCAGGCTCATTTGCTTCATGCGCGGATCATCCCATGCGGTGGGGCGGGCTGGGACTTTTGCAGAGTTTCCCTAGCGGTTTGGTATAGGGAATAGCCCACTGATGACAGGCTTGCTGTCCAATGCAAAGCAATGGATTCACTCAGGCCGATATTCGCCAAGCCACGTCGTCAGCAGGTTCTGTCGGAGCGATGTCCTCGCAGGCAAGGCGCATTGCCATGAAGCAAGTCTTTGATACGCTTTGAGTGTCCCGCGAAGGCATGCAAGAGAATCCCCCACTTCACGTCCACCTCACGCCCAGCTCAAACTCCGCACACCCAGCACTTTTAGCATGGGGCAATGCAACTACCAAAGCCCACTTCACAACGCCAAGCAGCAGGCCTCATTCTCGGCACTGTCGTCCTGGCCAACCTACTGACAACATGGGTGCTGATGGCCAATCTGGATGCGATGGTCTACCCGAGCGATGCCGACGCCATCATGGTCCCCGTGGTCAGCAACTTTCTCAACTCGCTGTGCATCTTGCTATGGGCAAGCATGGGTGTCCTGCTGCCTCGCCATCGCCTTGGCTGGCGCATTGCGAGCCGCATCGTGCTCGGGGTGGCTGCCCTCTATACGCTGGCTTTGGCGGTGTACTGGTGGTACCCGTTTCACTATGCAGCGGGGGCGTCATTTCTGCCCGCTGTGGCGGCCTGTGCATGGGTTCTTTGGTTACCGGCATCCAAGCAGCCAGCCCCAGGCACAAACATGGCCTCATCCTGAGCGGCCTGATGACCCCTCAACGCACCGGTGAGGTCTGGCACTTCTGCCCAAAAGTTGCAATGTCCATGGAGACGGGCTTTTGAAAAAAATGAGGCGAGCGATAGCAATACGAGGTGCTTGTCCGACTGCGCATGCCTCAAGACCGCAGACTGCGCCGCTTCAGCAAAGCGCCGCACCCCAACAATCCAAGCGATAACCATCCCAATATGCCACCTGAGAGCGCAGGAACGGGAACGGCGACAGCAGCTGGTATAAGCACAGGAGCGGCCACCTCTTTGTCGTCATCGGCAGTCTGAATGGTTGCCACCGATGTGCCCGCCAGCAAGCTGTAGCCGCCAGGGTTGGCCGCTGGCGCGATAGCAACCGACACGCTGACCTGGCCATCGCCTCTCACGGTATTGGCGGTGGCCGTGACCGTGCAGCTCGCCGTGCTGGCGCCCTCTGCAATCTCCAGCGGACCGGCGCAACCACTGTAGCGCGCCGTGTCCCCGGAGGTGCTCAGCACAATGGTCAGCGCAGCCTGCGCAGGCCGGCTCAATCTCAGGGTGCAGCTAGCAGTTTGCCCGTCGGAATCCAACAGCTGCGTCTTGTCGCACAGTATGGAGGCCGTAGGCGGCACCACTTCGAAGTTGGCCGATACCGAGGCCAGCGGCCCGACCACTTCGATATTGTCGATGGCGCCAACAAAGCCGCTGGATCCATTGCCGGCGCCACCCTCGACGGCAAAGACCACCATGTCGGCAAAGCGCGGGTCGGCTTGAAAGTCCGAAAATGGCCGTCTTATGTTGGGATCAAAGCCACCTTGCGCCGCACTGCGCCCTTGCCAAACGATGCCGTGGAGCATATCGGCGGTGGTCCACTGGTTGAGGCCCACACCGTGCACGCCGGCGATGTCCGGGGTGTAGACCAGGGTCTGCGTATGCACCCCTTGCGCATTGCGCAGGTACAGCCGCAGCACGGGCGCCTGGTCGACCACATCGGTGCTGTGCACCAGCCATTGGTAGGAGACGGTGGTCAGCCCCGACAGCTTGCCGAAGGTGGCAGCAGGGTAGTAAGCGAGCCCGGCCTTGGACGAGGTGACAGGCAAGTCAAGGCGCAGCGAGCCATTGCCGCTGTTGGGAAAGTCGGTGGTGACCCAGGCCAAGCCTGCTCTGGTCTGCCCCACCTGCCCCCACTGGTCGGGGCCGCTGCTGCCCCATTGGAATGTCGCCTCCGGCACCACATCCGCTGCGGCAACCACGGCAGCGCTCGCGCCCGGTGCCCATAAGCATGCCCAAAACCAGACCGCGCCTACTGAAAAAATGCGAAACAACAGCTTCATAGTCACTTCAAACGTTGGAACGCATTGTTGCTTCTAGATGTAAACAAGCCCAGCGTTTTATTATTTATTTCTATCGCAATGATGTTTTTTGGGAATGCGTGGAGGGGCCAGAGGCGACGGTGTCAGCACGGAGCATGCGGTCATTCCGCCGTTTCACGGTGCCAGCGCAGGCTTAAAAATCCCAGCACCAGTGCGAAGACCGTCAACAACACCAGTAGCAGCCCACCCAGCTTGGGAGCGGGCCGAGACAGGACACCAGACGCCTGCTCGGTCACGGCCTCCATGCTGTGTCGCACACGGTGGAAAACCGTGCCATCGTCTGGCGCAAGCGCCGTGGCGGCAGCCTGCATGTCAGGGCTGGGCACCGCCACCCCTTGTGCCCATGCGCTGGCCCGCCGTCCTGCGTAGAGCCCTTGGCTATCTGCCCCTGTGTGCTGTGACCCCAGGTTGTGGGCTGCCGACAGGTCTCCGGATGAGGCAGCCGTGGGCACGGCATGCGTGAGCATGCAGCCCGATGCCATCCACCAGCCTAGAACCAAACACCTGCACCACCTCATATCAGCAGCCATATACAGAAATTAACAATGTCGCTAACTATCGGACTGTGCCTGCCAACGGTCAATCCCCAAAATTAGTGAATATCTACTACGGCTGCCCTGGGCGCTGCAGGCTGCGGGCCTCACCTCTGGTGCCACAATAATGGGCGCAGCACCTCCAGATCCGGATGCAGCAAGTGCCTCTTGACCACCGTGCTTGCTGCCAGCACATCAGAAAGATGGCAGTGATCAAAAATTGCGTGCTATAATCGACAGCTTAGCGGCTGTAGCTCAGCTGGATAGAGTACTTGGCTACGAACCAAGGGGTCGTGGGTTCGATTCCTGCCAGCCGCACCAAACGTAAAGCCTCAGAGTAGCAATGCTCTGAGGCTTTTTCGTTGCTGGGTATTGGGTATTGGGCAGTGCCTGGCTCTTTCACACCCATCCATGAAAAAAGCCGATTTCCATGGCGGAAACCGGCTTGTGGTCAGCACAGCGACAAAGCGCGCAGTGACTTACTTGGTCGGGCGGATCAGCACATATTGCGTCCACTCACCGCGGCGGAACAGCACGTTGACGGGCTTGGACTTGTCGGCCTTGGCCACGGCAGCGTCGAACTGCTTGACGTCATTGATCTCGGTGTTGGCAATGCCCAGGATCACATCACCTTGCTTGAGACCAGCACGGGCAGCGGCTTCATCGGCCGACACAATCTGCACTCCACCCTTGAGGTGCATGGACTTGCGCTGCGCATCGGTCAGATCCGTGACCACCAGACCCAGTTGCTGGGCAGCAGTGGAAGGCTTGGACTTCTCTGGCTCCTTACTGGTGGCAGCAGCGTCTGCAGCAGCATCCGACGGAATTTCGATGATGGTGATCGGCAGGTCCAAGGTCTTGCCACGGCGGAACACCGTGACGGTGCTCTTCGAGCCTGGCTTGGTGTTGCCCACCCAGCGCGGCAGATCCGCCAGCTTCTCCAGCGGCTTGCCATCGAACTTGGTGATGATGTCACCCGCTTCGACGCCCGCCTTCTCGGCGGGCGAGCCGCTTTCCACACCCGTTACCATCGCGCCCTGGGCCTTGCCCAGACCGATGGATTCAGCCACATCCTTGCTCACGGTGGAGATTTGCACACCAATCTTGCCACGCACCACACGGCCGGTGGCGCGCAGCTGGTCGCTCACGCGCACCGCTTCATCGATAGGGATCGAGAACGAGATGCCCATGAAGCCACCCGAGCGCGAGTAAATCTGGCTGTTGATGCCCACCACCTCGCCTCGCATGTTCAACAGCGGGCCGCCCGAGTTGCCGGGATTGATGGCCACATCGGTCTGGATAAAGGGCAGGTAGTCGCCCGTGTCGCGCTGCTTGGCAGAGACAATGCCGGCGGTCACCGAGTTTTCCAGGCCAAAGGGCGAGCCGATCGCCATCACCCACTCGCCCACGCGCAGGCGGTTCACGTCGCCAATCTTGACGGCGGGCAAGCCGGTGGCATCGATCTTCACCACAGCCACATCGGTGCGCTTGTCGGCGCCCACGATCTTGGCCTTGAACTCGCGCTTGTCGGTCAGCGTCACGATCACTTCATCGGCACCATCGACCACATGCGCGTTGGTCATCACATAGCCGTCGGCCGTCAGGATAAAACCCGAACCCAGGCCGCTGGGCACCTCATCGCCATCGGCGCCGGGGCGCTGGGGGCGTTGCTGCTTGGGGATGCTGGGCACCGGCAAGCCAAAGCGCTTGAAGAACTCCAGCATCTCCGGATCGAGGCCGCTTTGGCTTTGGCGGTTGGACACCTTCTCCATCGTGCGGATATTGACCACCGATGGGCCCACCTGGTCGACCAGGTCGGTGAAATCGGGCAGGCCACGCACCACAGCAGGTGCAGGGGTCTGGGCCGCTGCCGGCAGCATCATCGCGCTGCTGACGGACAGGATGGCCGCCAGTGCACTGATCTGAAAAGGCTTCCAACGCTTTAGAGACATATCACTCCTCAATTTGACAATATGGCGGCACCGTATACGCAGTGATTCAATCGCGTCGCTCGTGGTGCCCTGCGGCAATTGGAGGGGCAATAGGCCTCAAGGTTCCAAGCGTGCATCACCATCAGATAGGCAGCAAAACCCAGGTTTCAAGCCTTTGCGCGCGAAAGGCATAAAAAAACACCTGCCATGCAGGTGTTATTTGAGGGGTTCAGCGCATCATCAGCACAGGCGTGAAGCCTTGTCGGCGCAGCCATCGCTGCGCTTTTCGGCATTGAAAGTGGCATTGCGCAAGAAGCCCGCTGGCATTTGCAGGTTGGCGGTGCCGCCAATCTGCCCGCGTGCCGCCAGCAGCTCATCCAGGCGCGGATCGCGCAGCATGATGCTGGAGTTCTGGCCCACCGTGACCTGCTGCTGCACCAGGCCTTGGGCATTGGACGCGGCAGACCTCGGTGATGCAGCCGAAGCAACCACCTGCGGCGCAGCAGCTGCTGCCATCTGCTGGCGAGCCTCATTGCCTGCGCCACCCGAGAGCAAACCGATGCTGTTCCAGCCGACCATCGCCACAGCGGCCACGGTAGCAAAGCCAGCCACCATCTTCCAGCGGAAGACCGAATGGTTCGCAGCATCCTGCGCGGCTGGCTGGACGGTCTGCACAGCGGCAGCGGCCACCGCCGGCACGGCGACAGCACCAGGCACGGGTTGGCCCTGGTCGGCCAACGGCGGCTCCAGTGCAATCTTGGCATTGAGCGCATCCAGGAATGCCAGGCTGTCGGAGCACGGTGTGTGCGCCGAACGCATCAGATCGCCAATGACCTGGTAGGACTGCACCGAGGCGTAGCAGGCCTCGTCCTGGGCCAACTCCGGCAGCTCGGCCAGCAGCTGGCCGAGCGCCTGGTCGTCCAGCTCACCATCGACCCAGGCGGACAACTGCTCACAGGCCGCCTGCATGCTCATGTTCGATGCTTGGTTTTCGAGATTCATAGCCATATTCCTAGCGGGCCCCAGGCCCTTGCAGCCAGTCATCACACTCATATCAGCTACCAACGCTTGCCAGACTGGCGTTCAAGCATGGGCTTTACCTTGGCGGAAATCGCCTCGCGGGCGCGGAAAATACGCGACCGTACCGTACCGATGGGGCAATCCATCGCAGCGGCAATGTCTTCATAAGACATGCCTTCAATCTCACGCAGCACGATGGCCTGTCGCAGGTCCTCGGGCAACGCGTCCATCGCCGTGTTCACCGCCTGGGCAATTTCCTGGGCGGCAATCACCGTTTCAGGCGTCTCATCGGTCGTTAGTTCGCGCCCGGGCACATAAGTTTCATCGTCATCGTCTTTTCCGCGCAGCGCGCTCTCGGTCATCACCGGGTTGCGGCTGAGCTCGACCATCGCCTTCTTGGCGGTATTGACGGCAATTCGGTACAGCCAGGTGTAGAACTGCGCATCACCCCGGAACTGCGGCAGCGCGCGGTAGGCGCGCAAAAAGGTTTCCTGGGCCAGATCGGGCACCAGATCCACATCGCGCACCATGCGCCCGATCAGGCGCTCGATGCGGCGCTGGTACTTGAGCACCAGCAGGCCATAGGCTTTTTGATCTCCTGCCACCGTGCGCTGCACCAGGTGCAGATCGCTGTCATTTGCATTCGGGGTACTGGCCGTTGGCGATCCCGTCATAAAAGAGGCCCTCTTGGCGCTACAAGCTTGCAGCTATTGTTGTGGTTGTTCAGCTGTAGGCTTACACCTGATGGATGTTCTGCGGTTCAGCGGCAAGCGACGAGTATAAAACCCGACGAATATCCGGCCAGCGCTCTGGATTAGCGGCTCTCGCCACAAGCAGCCACTGACTGGGGCACCGGCTTGGCAACCCCTGGGCCTGCAGCAATATCCAGGATTGCCCATCCATCAGCACGGTCAGTGGCCCCAGTTCCTGGCGCTGCTCCAGCGCCAACGGGGCTGGCCCAAGGCACCACTGAGAGCCAGTCCAGTGCAAACAAGTTCCCTGCGGCCACAGCGGCATGCGCCAGACCAGCCCTACCGCCAATGCCATTACCGCCACTGCCAAGGCGCGCGGCAAGGCCGTAGGAGCTGCTGCATGCATCCAGGCCAGGCACAGCAGCGCGACCAGGCAGACCCAGCCGGCCAACAGCAGGCGGACGCGGCTTGGGCTCACCAGCGCAAAGGACTGCAAGGCCATCAAGGCAGTTGGGCGATGGTGGGGCATGGCTGGGCGGCTATTGACAGAGGCATCACCCCATTCTGCAGTGCACCCATCAGCGATCCCGCAGGGCAAACCCCGTGTTGAAGCGCCAACACCGTGCTGACCGAAGCAGCGCAAAAACAACAAAGGCCTCTGTCACAGAGGCCTTATCCCAGCGTGGCTGGTGTGACGCACCAGGCGCCAACCACCATCAAACGCGTTTGAACACCAGGGTGCCGTTGGTACCGCCAAAACCAAAGTTGTTCTTGACGGCGATGTCCAGCTTGGCATCGCGCGCGGTGTTGGCGCAGTAGTCCAGATCGCATTCCGGATCCTGGTCCACCAGATTGATGGTCGGAGGAATCTTCTGGTCCTTCAAGGCCATCACGGTAAAGACGCTCTCCAGACCGCCAGCACCACCGAGCAAATGGCCGGTCATGGACTTGGTCGAGCTGACCACCAGCTTCTTGGCATGCTCGCCCATGGCTGCCTTGATGGCATTGGTCTCATTGAGGTCACCCAGCGGCGTGGAGGTGCCGTGGGCATTGAGGTAGTCCACCTGGTCGGCGTTGACACCTGCATTGCGTAGAGCGGCCAGCATGGCGCGGCGCGGGCCGTCCATATTGGGCGCGGTCATGTGACCGGCGTCAGCGCTCATGCCGTAACCCAGCAACTCGGCATAGATCTTGGCACCACGGGCCTTGGCGTGTTCGTACTCTTCGAGCACCACGATACCGGCACCCTCACCCAGCACAAAGCCGTCACGGCCCTTGTCCCAGGGGCGCGATGCCGCCTTGGGATCGTCATTGCGTGTGGACAGCGCGCGCATCGCTGCGAACCCCCCCACACCCAATGGAGAAACAGTTGCTTCGGTACCACCTGCAATCATGACGTCGGCATCGCCGTACTCGATCATGCGACCGGCTTCACCAATGCAGTGCAAACCTGTCGTGCAAGCAGTCACCACCGACAGGTTCGGGCCCTTGAAGCCAAAACGCATCGATACATGACCTGCGACCATATTGATGATGGACGCGGGAACAAAGAAAGGCGTGATGCGACGCGCACCACGGCGCTCATATTCACCGTGCGTGTTCTCAATCAGTGGCAGACCACCGATACCCGAACCAATCACACAGCCAATACGAGTTGCGAGCTCTTCATCCAGTGCCTCGCCCAAAGGCAGGCCGGCGTCTTTCACTGCCTCTTGGGCAGCGGCAATGCCGTAATGAATGAAGGAGTCCATCGTGCGTGCTTCCTTGGCACTCATATAGGACTCAAGGTCGAAGCCCTTGACCTCACCTGCAATCTTGCAGCTGAAATCCGTGGTGTCGAACTTGGTAATGAGGTCAATGCCGGATTGACCGGCCAAAATGTTGGACCAGGCTTCAGCAACCGTGTTACCCACGGGGCTGATGCAACCCAGACCAGTCACGACGACGCGACGGCGACTCATGCGTTACAACTTTCTTGTTGATCTCTCGGAAGATTGGCAGCAAGACACTTGCGCCACAAGGGCGCCAAGTGCATGCGCAATCAATTAAGCCTTTTGGTGGCTGTTGGCGTAGTCGATGGCGTTCTGCACCGTCGTGATCTTCTCTGCGTCTTCGTCAGGGATCTCGATCTCGAACTCATCTTCCAAAGCCATCACCAGTTCCACGGTGTCCAGCGAGTCAGCGCCCAGGTCGGCTACAAAAGCCTTTTCGTTCGTTACTTGAGACTCTTCCACGCCGAGTTGCTCGGCGATGATTTTCTTGACACGTGCTTCGATATCGCTCATGGTTTCCCTCTGGGGGTTGTGAATGAACCCGCGATTCTAGCTGCTTCAGCAATACCTGAGTGCAACTTGCCGTCGCGAGGAAACGGCATTCAACTTTCGTCAAATCTACATATACATGCCGCCATTGACATGCAACTCCTGCCCGGTCACATAACCGGCGCCATCTGAGGCCAAATAGACCACAGCGTTGGCAATGTCTTGCGGCTGTCCCAGCTTGCCCAAGGCAATCTGCGACTGCAGTGCTTTCTTCTGCTCTTCGGGCAACTGGGCCGTCATATCGGTCTCGATAAAACCAGGCGCCACGCAGTTGACCGTGATGCCACGGCTGCCCAACTCCTTGGCCAGCGAGCGCGTCATACCTGCCACACCCGCCTTGGCGGCCGCGTAGTTGGCCTGACCGGCATTGCCCGATGCACCCACCACACTGGTGATGCTGATGATACGGCCAAAACGCTGCTTCATCATCGGACGGATGGCAGCGCGGCTGGCGCCGAACACGGCCTTCAGGTTGGTGCCCAGCACGGCATCCCAGTCCTCGTCCTTCATGCGCATGGCCAGCGTGTCGCGGGTGATGCCGGCGTTGTTGACCAGCACATGCAAGCCGCCCTGGGTCTTGACCAGGCTGTCGATCAGCGCTTCGACGGCGGCGCCATTGTTCACATCCAGCGCCACACCACGCGAGCCGGCAAAGGCCGACAGCGCTTGCGAGATCTTGGCAGCGCCGTCTTCGGTCGTTGCCGTGCCGATCACTTGGTAGCCGGCAGCGCCGAGCGCCTGGGCAATGGCTGCGCCAATACCGCGCGATGCGCCGGTAACCAGGGCGACTTTGGCTGTTGAAGTGGTTTCAGTCATGCGATGGCTTCTTTGGTTTCTTGCAAAGTGGCGGGGTCATACAGAGCCACACCGACGAGTTCAGGGTCGATGCGCTTGGTCATGCCGGTGAGCACCTTGCCCGGGCCGCACTCGACCAGGTGGGTCGCGCCCAGCGCACGCAGGCGCTGCACGCACTCCACCCAGCGCACGGGGCCAAAGGCCTGGCGGTAGAGCGCATCACGGATCGCATCGGCATCGGTAGGCATCGCCACATCGATGTTGTTGAGCACTGGAATCTGGGGCGCGGCCAGTTGCAGCTCTGCCAGTGCCAGCTTGAGCTTTTCAGCGGCGGGCTTCATCAGGCTGGAATGGAAAGGCGCAGACACGGGCAGCGGCAGCGCGCGCTTGGCACCGGCTTCCTTCACGGCCAGGCTGGCCGCTTCCACCGCAGCCTTGGAGCCGGCGATAACCGTCTGGCCAGGGTCGTTGAAGTTCACTGCCTCGACCACTTCGGCGCCGCCCAGCTGGGCCGTCACCTGGGCGCACACGGCCTTGACCTTGTCCGCATCCAGGCCCAGCACTGCCGCCATGGCGCCAGCACCCACAGGCACGGCCTCTTGCATGGCAGCACCCCGCAGGCGCACCAGCGGCGCGGCCTGGCTCAGGGTCAGCACACCGGCAGCCACCAGCGCGGAATACTCGCCCAGCGAGTGGCCTGCAACCGCTATCGGCATGGGGCCGCCTTCGGCTTGCCAGACACGCCATGCGGCCACGCCAGCGACCAGCATCACCGGTTGGGTATTGGCGGTCAGCGCCAGCGTTTCTTTGGGGCCGTTCTGGATCAGCGCGCCCAGGTCTTCACCCAGCGCATCCGAGGCCTCTTGCAGCGCCTGAACCACTGCGGGGTGGCCACCCCAGGCATCGAGCATGCCCACAGACTGCGAGCCTTGGCCCGGAAATACAAATGCAAAAGCGCTCATGTCTCGGTTCAATCAGTTTTTATCAATCAGCGGATGACAGCGGTCTCGGCAACGCCGAGCCATGCTACATCGTCAGCAGCACGGCACCCCAGGTGAAGCCACCGCCCACGCCTTCGAGCATCACATTCTGCCCGGGCTTGACCTGGCCGCTGCGCACGGCGTGGTCCAGCGCCAACGGGATCGAGGCCGCCGAAGTATTGCCATGCTGGTCGACGGTGACGACGACCTTTTCCGGCGCGAGCTTGAGCTTGCGCGCCGTGCTCATCATGATGCGCAGGTTGGCCTGGTGCGGAATCAGCCAATCGATGTCGGCTTCCTGCATCTTGGCCTTTTCGAGTGCAGCGCGTGCGGCCTTGTCCAGCACACCGACGGCGAGCTTGAACACCGCCTGGCCATCCATGCGCAGCAGCGGCGAGCCAATCACCTGGCCACCCGAGACATTGCCCGGCACGCACAGAATGTCGACATGGCTGCCATCGGCATGCAGCTCGGTGGCCAGGATGCCGGGCTTGTCAGACGCTTCCAGCACCACAGCGCCGGCGCCATCGCCAAACAGCACGCAGGTCGTGCGGTCATTGAAGTCGAGAATGCGGCTGAACACCTCGGCACCCACCACCAGCACGCGCTTGGCGCTGCCGGACTTGATCATCGAGTCCGCCACCGTCAGTGCGTAGACAAAACCGCTGCACACCGCCTGCATGTCAAACACCGGGCAGCCATTGGCAATGCCCAGCTTGTGCTGCAGGATCGCGGCGGTCGAGGGGAACACCATGTCCGGCGTCGAGGTCGCGACAATGATCAGGTCGATATCGCTGGCCTGGATATTGGCGGCCTGGAGCGCGTTCTTCGACGCCTCCAGCGCCAGATCGCTGGCTACGACATCGGGCGCTGCAAAATGGCGCGCCTTGATACCGGTGCGCTCCACAATCCACTCGTCGGAGGTTTCCAGACCGCGCGTGGCCATCTCAGCGGCCAACTCATCATTGGTGACACGACGTGGCGGCAAATAGCTGCCAGTGCCGATAATGCGGGAATAAATACTCATCGAATTCAGGTAGGAGACGTCACGGTTTTGGCAGCAGCATTGCTGTCTGCCGACATCAGCAGGGGCGCTGCCGTCTGAATCTTGGTCTGCACACGCCCCAGCAAATCATTGCGGGCGGCATCATAGGCGCGCCGCAAGGCATGCTCATACGCCACCGCGTCGGCCGAGCCATGGCTTTTGAAAACCAGGCCGCGCAATCCGAGCAATGCAGCCCCATTGTAGCGGCGGTGGTCCACCCGCTTCATCAAGCGCGCCAGCACCGGGTAAGCGATCACTGCGGCGATCTTCGTGAGCAGGTTGCGTTTGAACTCTTGTTTGAGCCCGTTGCTGATCATGCTGGCCACGCCTTCGCTGGCCTTGAGCGCGACATTGCCGACAAAGCCATCACAGGTCACGATATCGACCGTGCCCTTGAAGATGTCATTGCCTTCGACATTGCCGTAAAAATTGAGGTAACCCGACTGGCCAGCGGTGCGCAGCAGCTCGCCGGCGCGCTTAATGACCTCGCTGCCCTTGATGGCTTCTTCACCAATATTGAGCAGGCCAACGGTGGGGTTTTCTTTGTTTTCCAGGGCGCTGACCAAGGCCGAGCCCATGACGGCGAACTGCAGCAGATGCTCTGCACTGCAATCCACATTGGCGCCCAGGTCCAGCACCGTGGTGGCGCCGCCCTTGGCGTGGGGAAGTTGGGTGGCGATAGCCGGGCGGTCAATGCCCTCCAGCGTCTTGAGCACATAACGGGCAATGGCCATCAGCGCCCCGGTATTGCCCGCCGACACGGCTGCCAGTGCGGCGCCCGACTTCACCTGGCTGATGGCAACCCGCATCGAAGAATCCTTCTTCTTGCGCAGCGCCACTTCCACCGGGTCATCCATAGTGACCACTTCGCTTGCAGGCACGATGGTGGCACGCTCGTGCTGAAAAGACTGCAATGCCTCAGCCTGCCCGACCATCAACAGATGGGCATCAGGGTGGCTATCCAAAAACTTCTTGCATGCGGGTAGCGTGACACGGATACCTGCGTCCCCACCCATGCAATCCACGGCCAGTGTGATCATTCGTTCGGTAATTCTTTGACGTTGTTCGCACCGAGTTCCAGCTCGGCGCGCAGCGCGCCGCAAACTGGCAAGAAATAAAAAAGGCCCGCGCTACTATGTAGCTGCGGGCCTTTTTTATACAGCTATGGCTTAGGCTTCCGACTTGTTCTTCAGCACTTGGCGGCCACGGTAGAAACCGTTGGGGCTGATGTGGTGACGCATATGGGTTTCACCGGTGGTGGGTTCCACAGCGATGCCAGGCACGTTCAGTGCGTTGTGCGAACGGTGCATGCCGCGCTTGGAAGGGGATTTCTTGTTTTGTTGAACAGCCATGATGGCTCCTGAGTCTTGAAAGGGTTGGTGACATGGCCTGCGCAATCACAAACGCATGCCCGAAATTTACGCGACTAGCCCATTAAAGACACGAGGGATTCGCGCGAAGCCTCAAATTATAGCAAAGATCGCAAGCAGGCTTCAAGCCACCCGAACTAGGATTGGGTTTTATCAATGCGCAGCGATGCCAGCGCCGCGAAGGGATTGGCTTTTTCCGCAGGGCGGTCGTCAAAATCCTGGGTGGCGGACTCCAGCTTTACATCCACCGGGCAGACCTCGTGCATGGGCACCATGGGCAGTGCCATCAGCAACTCATCCTCGATCAGCTCCAGCGCATCGATCTGGGGCGCCAGCACCAGCACATCTTCTTCGCTCTCGTCATCGAGCGCTGCCGCCGTGGCCTCGTCCTTCACAAAGCGAAAGGAGCGGCTGCTTTCCACCGCCACATCCACCGGGCGCATGCAGCGCTGGCACTGCAGCTGCACCTGGGTTTCGGCATGCAGATGCAGCCAGGCCTGGCCTGGGCCGCCGGTCGATTCCACCCATTCACCATCGAGCACCCAGCGCACGGGCTCGGCGGCAGCGGCCTCGCCGCGCTGGTCTTCGGCCAGCAAGCGGGCCAGCTGCCCCAGGGGCAGCTCGCCTTCCAGCGCCGCGTTTTGGTGGGCAAAAGCCTTGATCTCAAGGCGATTGACTGAAAATTCCTTTGTCATGCGCGCCAGTGTAAGAGAATCTGGGCATGTCTGAATCCCTGATGCCCCGCGCCCTTGTACTGGGCTCCACCTCCCGCTACCGGCGAGAGCTTCTGTCGCGCTTTCGCCTGCCCTTCGAGACCGCCTCGCCCGATGTGGATGAAACCCCACAGCCCGGCGAAAGCCCCGCCGCGCTGGCGCTGCGCCTGGCGCTGGCCAAGGCCCATGCGGTGGCCGCCCAGTACCCCGATGCCATCGTGATTGGCTCGGACCAGGTGGCCGACCTGCACGGCCAGCCGCTGGGCAAGCCGATGGTGCATGACAAAGCCGTGGAGCAGTTGCGCGCGATGAGCGGGCAAAGCATGCAGTTCCACACCGCCGTGGCCGTGGTCTGCCAGGCCACTGGCTTTGCGCAGGCCGATACCGCCGTGGTGCGCACGGTGTTCCGCCCGCTCGAAGACGCTGAGATCGAGCGTTATCTGGTGGCAGAAACACCCTATGACTGCGCCGGCAGCGCCAAGAGCGAAGGCCTGGGCATCACCCTGCTCGACGCCATCGAGAGCGACGACCCCACCGCCTTGATCGGCCTGCCCCTGATCCGCACAGCCCGTTTGCTGCGCGCTGCCGGATTGGTGTTGCCATGAACCAACAAACAACCAAAGGGCGCCTGTTCCTGGTGCCGACCCCCCTCGATTTTGGCTGCGCCACCGAGGCGCCGCTGACCGATGTGCTGCCGCTGCAAACCGTGCAAGCCGCCGCCCGCATCACCCACTGGGTCTGCGAGAACGCCAAAAGCTGCCGCGCCTTTCTCAAGCGTGTGGATGCGGTGGCGCCCCTGGCGCTGCCGCTGCAGCAGCAAAACATTGCCGAGCTGCCGCGCGAAGCCCATAAAAAAGGCGACCACCACCCGCAGACCAGCGCTGGGAGCGATAGCAGCAGCCTGATTGCCGCTGCGCTGCAAGGCCATGATATGGGACTGGTGAGCGAAGCGGGCATGCCCGCGATTGCCGACCCCGGCAGCTCGGTGGTGCGCGCCGCCCATGACGCAGGCATCGACGTGGTTCCGCTGGTTGGCCCCACCTCGCTGCTGCTGGCACTGGCCGCCAGCGGCCTCAATGGCCAGAACTTTGCGTTTGTCGGCTATGTGCCCAGCGACGCCTCCGATCGCAGCGCCCGCCTGCGTGAGCTCGAACAACTGGCGCTGCGCCAGGGCCAGACCCAGATCTTCATCGAGACGCCCTACCGCAACCAGGCGCTGCTGGGTGCGCTGCTGCAAACCCTGCAGCCCAACACGCGCCTGTCCATCTCCAGCGGACTGACCCTGGAGAGCGCCAATACGCAAAGCCGCCTGGTCAAGCAGTGGAAGCCACTCAACACCAGCCTGGACAACCGCACGCCCATGGTGTTTGCCATTGGCCGCTAAGCCCCGTTAATGGCTGCAGCCGTTGCGGCACGCCCATGAAAAAAGCGGTGCCTCGGCACCGCTTTGTCATTCAAGCCTTGAAGGCTGTCAGCGCACGCTGGGCAGCAGCGACATCGAGCGCAGGGTGCCGACCGCGCCCGCGCCGACCGAGGCACCAAAACGCTTGGCAAAGCGCTCGGCCACATTGTCGCGGCGCGTGTAGTCCACCACCTCTTCGGCACCCACGACATCGCGGGCCACCTGGTCGAGGCTGCCCAGGCCATCGGCCAGGCCCAGCTTCACGGCCTCCTGGCCCGTCCAGAACAGGCCGCTGAAGGTGTCCTCGGTTTCCTTCAAACGGTCACCCCGGCCCTGGCGCACGACCTGGATGAACTGCTGGTGAATCTGGCTCAGCATCTGCTGCGCATAGGCCTTTTGCTTGTCATTCATGGGGCTGAATGGATCGAGCATGCCCTTGTTGGCGCCAGCGGTGAGCAAGCGGCGCTCCACGCCCAGCTTTTCCATCGTGCCGGTAAAACCAAAACCATCCATCAGCACGCCAATGCTGCCGACGATGCTGGCCTTGTCGACATAGATGCTGTCAGCCGCAGAGGCAATGTAATACGCGGCAGAGGCGCAGGACTCCTCGACCACCGCATACATCGGCTTCTTGTACTGGGCCTTGAGGCGCACGATCTCGTCATTGATCATGCCCGCCTGCACGGGGCTGCCACCGGGCGAGTTGATCAGCAGCACCACGGCCTTGGCGCCGTCATCCTCAAAAGCGGTGCGCAGGGCCGCAATCACAAATTCGGCACTGGCGTCCGCGCCGGAGGCGATCTCCCCCTTGAGCTCCACCACAGCCGTGTGCTCGGTCGAGGTCTTGGCGGCCGATCCGTCCGAGCCAAACAGGTAGCTGACAAACGCAACCACCAAGCCCAGCCAGACCAGGCGAAAGAAAATCTTCCAGCGGCGCGCTGCGCGCTGCTCCTTGAGCGTGTCAAAGGCCAGGCGCTCCAGCACCGAGCGCTCCCAGCCCGGGCTGGGTGCTGCGGCAGCGGCAGGCGCCGCTGCGGCCGTCTGCCCCCACAGGTCGGGCGCCGGCGGCGGATTGTGCTGAGGGTTGTTGTCCATGGGGTTCATCTTAAAAATCAAGAGGTTGGAGACGGTTATCCGTGTGCCAATAGACCACGCCATCACTCTCACTCAGCGCAACCTTGACCAAACCGCCACGACAGGGACCGCCGGCACAGGCTCCAGTATCGGGCACATAGGCGGCGCCATGGGTGGCGCAGAGCAACCAATTACCTGTGTCGTCGAAAAACCGCCCCGGCTGGTAGTCCATCTCCATCGCCACATGGGTGCATCGGTTCAGATAGGCATGGACTCCCGCGTGGTAGCGGATGGCAAAGGCCTGGCAGGTCTGACCGGCATAGACCACATCAAAGGCCACCGCGCGCCCACCGTGCAGCAGCGCATCGCTCTGGCACAAGGCAATCATCTGCGCCGGTACTTCCGCCATCACCGCACCTGTTCACCGAGGTTCATCTGACTGTACATACAGACAGTAATTGCACCATAGCTAGGCATGATCCGCCATCCACTGTTGCAGTTCAGCAACAGTATGGGCCACATACAAGGGGTTGAAGGCCTCAAAACCCACATGGTGGTGGGCGCCGTAGCTCACTCCCACGCTGGCGCAGCCGGCATTGACGGCCATTTGCAGGTCATGCGTGGTGTCGCCCACCATCAGCAGACGCTCGGGCGCCACATCCAGCTCGGCCATCAGCTCCTGCAGCATCAGCGGATGGGGCTTGCCAGCCGTCTCGTCCGAGGTGCGCGTCGCATGGAAGCGCCCCTTGAGCAAGGTCGTATCCAGCACTCGGTCCAGCCCCCGGCGGTTCTTGCCGGTGGCAATGGCCAGCAGGTGGCCGCTGGCGGTCAGTTGGTCGAGCAGCTCCAGCACGCCGTCAAACAAGGTCACCTGCTCCTGGCGCTTGAGGAAATGCAGCCGGTAGCGGTTGGTCAGCGCCACCATCTGGTCCTCCGGCACATCGGGCGCGGCATGGCGCAGCGCGCTTTGCAGGCTCATGCCGATCACATACTTGGCATCCGCCAGGCTGGGCACCGTGCCACCCACATCCCGCACCGCATCCTGGATCGATAGCGCAATGGCCGCGGTCGAGTCAAACAGGGTGCCATCCCAGTCAAAGGCAATCAGGTCAAATTGGCGGGCCATGGGGTTCTCTTTCTATATCTGTCACAAAACTGATCCATCGGCCGCCGAGGCCGCCGCCACAAAGTCTGCCAGCTCCAGCGGCAGCTCGGCGCCCAGTTGCACGCGCTCTGCCGTCTGCGGGTGGTTGAACTGCAGGCGCCAGGCGTGCAGGAACATGCGCTTGAGGCCATGTTTGGCCAGGCGCTTGTTCAGATCGAAGTCGCCATATTTCTCATCGCCGGCAATCGCATGGCCGCTGCTGGCCAGGTGCACGCGGATCTGGTGGGTGCGGCCGGTCTTGATGGTCACCTCCAGCAGGCTCATCGCTGGCAGGCCCAGCTGGTGCCGGGCCGCAAACACCTGTTGCACCTTGACCAGCGAGACCGAGCGCATGCCCTCGGGGTCATCGGCCGTGGTGGCGCGCACGCGGCGCTCGCCATCGGGCAGCAGGTATTTGCGCAGGGGGGTGTCGATCACCTTCTTGTTGGCCGTCCATTCGCCGATGACCAGCGCCAGGTAGGTCTTGCCGGTCTCCCGCTCGCGGAACTGGTCCTGCAGATGGGTCAGCGCCGAGCGCTTCTTGGCCACCAGCAGGATGCCCGAGGTTTCGCGGTCGAGCCGGTGCACCAGCTCCAGAAAGCGGGCATCGGGGTGGGCGCGGCGCAGCTGCTCGATCACGCCAAAGCTGACGCCCGAGCCCCCATGCACGGCCACGCCTGCGGGTTTGTTGATCGCCAGCATGACATCGTCATCGAGCAACAAGGGAAACTCCCTAGCTGGCACCGCGCGCTCGGCTTCGTCCGGTTTTGCTGCGACGCGCACCGGCGGAATCCGCACCACATCGCCGGGCTGGACGCGAGTGTCCGCTGTCGCGCGGCCCTTGTTGATACGGACTTCACCCTGGCGGATGATGCGGTAGACATGGGTCTTGGGTACGCCCTTGAGGTGGCGCATCAGAAAATTGTCCAGGCGCTGGCCTGCGTCGTCGGGGTGGACCTCGACCAGCCTTACAGCCACTGGGGGTGCTTGTGGACTACGGGGCTCGCCCGGTTTGCCCCCTATAATATGTTTCACCTGCGCGATAGAGTTATTGGTTTACCGGTGAGCAGTTTAATTCACCCACCAGTACCCGCACAGGCCGGTCGATGTCTGGCTGATCGCCTTGCCGCCCCACCTGCATACCAAAAGATTGCGCAGGGGACGCCAAGTGAATCAGGCGGACAGACACATTGAAACAACGAAAAAACAGATTTTTGGCGACAGCTGTCGCAAAGGCCTGCAACCAGGCCCCGCCCAGCTGATCGTCTTCACACCAAACATGTTGATTTTGTGGGCTTGGATGGCAACTCTCTGGCACAGCAGCAGCTGTGCGCCAGTGCGTCTTGCTGTGCCCGCTGTGCGCATGTTCTCAGGGCAAATATCTCAGCCGGAGGCAGCCCAGCGCTGGCTGGCTGCTTATTTACATGCCCTCTCCCGCGTGCCTAGATCCCCTGTGCTGACATAAGTATTACCAGCAAACATGACACGCTCTGTGAATTCTTTCGTTTCTCTGCGTCTGTCCCGGCATCTGTGGCTCCAGTAAGAGCCTGTTTATTGTTGGGATTGGAGACAGGTGCCTGACTGACAAAGGCAGCCTGTCCCGCATTACGAAGGACGCGCATCATGAAACGGATGCTGATCAACGCCACGCAAGCTGAAGAGCGCCGCCTCGCCATTGTTGATGGCCAAAAGCTGCTGGACTACGAAATTGAAATCGAAGGCCGCGAACAACGCAAAGGCAATATCTACAAAGCCGTTGTTACCCGGGTCGAGCCCTCCCTGGAAGCCTGCTTTGTCGACTACGGCGAAGACCGCCACGGCTTTCTGCCCTTCAAGGAAATCTCCAAGCAGTATTTCGCCGAAGGCGTCTCCCCCAGCCAGGCCCGCATCAATGATGTGATCAAGGAAGGCCAGGAGCTGATCGTTCAGGTCGAGAAGGAAGAGCGTGGCAACAAGGGCGCGGCCCTGACCACCTTCATCTCGCTGGCAGGTCGCTATGTGGTGCTGATGCCCAACAACCCCCGGGGTGGTGGTGTCTCGCGCCGCATCGAGGGCGACGAGCGCGCCGAGCTCAAGGAGGCCATGGACCAGCTCGAATACCCCAAGGGCATGTCCATCATCGCGCGCACGGCCGGCATTGGCCGCAGCGCGCCTGAGCTGCAATGGGACCTGAACTACCTGCTCAAGCTCTGGGGCGCCATCGACGGCGCAGCCAAGTCGGGCAAGGGCGCCTTCCTGATCTACCAGGAATCGAGCCTGGTGATCCGTGCGATCCGCGACTATTTCCACAATGACATCGGCGACATCCTGATCGACACCGATGACATTTATGAACAAGCCCAGCAGTTCATGGCCCATGTGATGCCTGAGCACGCTGCCCGCGTCAAGCGCTACCGCGATGACGCGCCGCTGTTCAGCCGCTTCCAGATCGAGCACCAGATCGAGTCGGCCTACTCGCGCACCGTGACGCTGCCATCGGGCGGCGCCATCGTGATCGACCACACCGAAGCGCTGGTCTCCATCGACGTGAACTCGGCCCGCGCCATCAAGGGCGGTGATATCGAGGAAACCGCCACCCGCACCAACCTGGAAGCCGCTGACGAAGTGGCCCGCCAGATGCGCCTGCGCGACCTGGGTGGCCTGATCGTGATCGACTTCATCGACATGGAAGAGTCGAAGAACCGCCGCGATGTGGAAAGCCGCCTGCGTGACGCGCTGCGCCAGGACCGCGCCCGCGTGCAGTTCGGCACCATCAGCAAGTTCGGCCTGATGGAGATGAGCCGCCAGCGCCTCAAGCCGGCGCTGAGCGAAGGCGCCCACATCAACTGCCCACGCTGCGGCGGCTCCGGCCACATCCGCGATGCGGAAAGCTCGGCGCTGCAGATCCTGCGCATCATCCAGGAAGAGTCGATGAAGGACAACACGGCAGCGGTGAACTGCCAGGTGCCTGTCGAAGTCGCCTCCTTCCTGCTCAACGAAAAGCGCACCGAAATCCAGAAGATCGAGCTCAAGCAGCGCGTGTCCGTCACCATGGTGCCCAACAAGGCACTGGAGACCCCGCACTACAAGCTCGAGCGCATGAAGCACGACGACCCGCGTCTGGACTCGATGGAAGCGAGCTACAAGCTGGCCGACCCCGAAGAGGAAAGCCTGGGCTTTACCCGCCGCTCGCAAGAGCCGACCAACAAGCAGACCCCCGTCATCAAGGGCGTGCTGCCCGATGCACCGGCACCGATTGCCGAGCCACGCCCGGCGCCCGCTGCCCGTACGGCCAGCCCGCACACCGGCAAGCCCGCTGGCACCCCCGCCGCAGCGCCTGCTGCCGCCCCGGTGGCTGCCCCGCAAAAGGGCTTCTTCGCCTGGCTCAAGCGCTTTTTCGGCATGGCCCCTGAGCCCGCACCAGCGCCCGTGCCTGCACCCGCAGCAGCACCTGCTGGCGAGGCCCGCCGTGAAAACCGCGATGGCCGCAACGCCAACAACCGTGGCGGCCGGGGTGACCGTGCAGAGCGCGGCGACCGCGGTGAGCGCAAGGATGGCAACCGCCCCGCCCGTGGCGAGCGCGCCGAAGGCGAACAACGCGGCGAGCGCAATGGCCGCGGCAACAACGGCGCAGCCGATGGCAGCCGCAGCCCCCGTGGTGGCGACCAGGAAGGCCGCAACCGCCGTGGTGAGCGCGGTGACCGCCAGGAGCGCAACCGCCGTGACGACGCCCCGCTGAACCCGCAAGCCGGCGACAACGCCGCAGCCAATGGCGAGCGCCAGGAACGCGCACCCCGCCCCGAGCGCGCTCCCCGCGAGCCGCGTGAAGGCCGCCGTGACCGTGGTGCTGAACGTGGTGAGCGCCAGGACCGCCGCAACAACGGTGACGAGGCGGCCCAGCCCCTCAACGCCGTGGCACCGGCGCCGATCAACGCCGATGCGGTGATTGCCTCGCTGCCATCGCTGGACCTGGAGACCGGCAACCAGACGGCCCCAGCCACCGATGCAGATGGCGCAACGCCTGAGCGCCGTGAGCGCCGCTCGCGTGACCGCTATGGCCGCGACCGCCGCAACCGTGGTGAGCGCGAGCGCAATGGCCGCGACGAGCAAGCCGAAGGCGACAATGCCGCCGCTGATTCGGGCTTTGGCGCCGATGCCGTCCCGGCAGCCTCCGCCGTGTCGCAAGATGGCGACGAGGCACCCCGCCGCAGCTACTTCAACGCAGCGCCAGCTGCCGCACCCGTAGAAGCCGCAGCGCCCGCCTCGGCTGATGTAGCTGATGTGGCCGATGCTGCAGCAGCTCCCGCCCCTGTGGCGCAAGCCGAGGCAGCGGTTGCCGCTCCGGAAGCAGCACCCGTGGCCGTTGTCGCCGCTGTCGTGCCTGCAGCGCCTGTCGCAGCAGCACCGTTTGCCGCCCCTGCGCCCGTCGCTGCCGAGCCTGCCAAGGCCGGTCTGCCAGCGATCGCCAGCTACGCGCTGCCCCTGGATGCACTGCACCAGATCGCCAGCACCGCAGGTCTGCAATGGATCAACTCCGATGCCGACAAGATCGCAGCCGTGCAAGCGGCCATTGCGGCCGAGCCCAAGCCCGTGCATGTGCCGCGTGAGCGCCAGCCCGTGGTGCAGATCGACCAGGGCCCGCTGATCCTTGTCGAGACGCGCAAGGATCTGACCGACCTAGTGCTGCCTTTTGAGCGCGAATCCGCTTAAAAAGCGCTGAGCCCGCAACCCTCAGGCCGGAGCGATCCGGCCTGTTTCATTGATGGAGCCCCTGATGCTGTTTCTGCTCTCTCCTGCCAAATCCCTGGACTATGAAACCCCGCTGCCTGCGGGCCTCGCCAGCACACAGCCCCAGTTCATTCCCCAGTCCAAGGCCTTGATCGCAGTGCTGCGCACGCAGTCGCCCCAGCAGATTGCCAGCCTGATGGACATCAGCGACAAGCTCGCTGCGCTGAATGTGGCCCGCTATGAGGCCTGGTCGCCCAAGTTCAGCAGCAAGAACGCGCGCCAGGCCATCATGGCCTTCAACGGCGATGTCTACGACGGCCTGCAGGCCCCCACCTTGAACCCCAAGCAGCTCGACTGGGCGCAGTCCCACCTGTGCATGCTCAGCGGCCTCTACGGCGTGCTACGCCCGCTCGACCTGATGCAGCCCTACCGGCTGGAGATGGGCACGCGCCTGGCGACCGACCAGGGCAGCAACCTCTACCACTTCTGGGGCACGCAGATCGCCGACTACCTCAATGCGCAGCAGGCGGACGAAGACAAGCCCGTGGTCGTCAACCTGGCCTCGCAGGAGTACTTCAAATCGGTCGACCGCAAGGTGCTGCGCGCCCGCGTCATCGACTGCAGCTTTGAAGACTACAAGAACGGCCAGTACAAGATCATCAGCTTCTTTGCCAAGAAGGCACGCGGCCTGATGGCGCGCTACGCCATCGAGCACCAGACCAAGACGCCGGCGGCCTTGAAGAAGTTCAGCACCGCCGGTTATGCCTTCGCGCCCGAGGCCTCGAGTGAAGACCATTTCGTGTTCAGGCGCAAAGTCGATTGATGCGACTTTGATGCACAATGGGCCGCGAAAGGAATCTGATGACAGCCTCGCAACCCCTCACCCCGGAACTGCGCGCCTGGATCATTGATCAGGCCAGCGCCGGCGTCAGCGCCGACCGCGTCTTCAAAGCCATGTGCGATGCCGGCTGGAACGCCGATGTCGCCGAGTCCGCGATGGAATCGGTGCTGACCGAGCACCTCGCGCAGTTGCAGGCGAGCAAGGACACCGCCGCTGCGGCGGCCTCCCAGCCAGCTGCCCTGTCCCGTCCCCTGCCCGAGCCCAACCTGGGCCAATCGCCCTCCACCATCGATGTCGGTGACCGCGAGGTCAGCGTGTTGCTGGCCCTGCAGCACCCGCGCGTCGTCGTATTCGGCAATCTGCTGTCCGACGAGGAGTGCGACGCCATCATCGCTGCGGCCGAGCCGCGCATGCAGCGCTCGCTGACCGTTGAGACCCAGACCGGTGGCGAAGAAGTCAATGCCGACCGCACCAGCGACGGCATGTTCTTCCAGCGCGAGGAGACGCCCGCCGTCGCCGCGCTGGAGCGCCGCATCGCCAAGCTGGTCAACTGGCCGGAAAACCATGGCGAGGGCCTGCAGGTGCTGCACTACCGGCCTGGCGCCGAGTACAAGCCGCACTACGACTATTTCGACCCGACCCAGCCGGGCACGCCGACGATTTTGAAGCGTGGCGGCCAGCGCCTGGCCACCTTGGTGATCTACCTGAACAACCCGCAAGCCGGCGGCGGCACCAGCTTCCCCGATGTGGGGCTGGAAGTGGCGCCGCGCCGCGGCAATGCGGTGTTCTTCAGCTACCCCGCGCCCGACCCCGCAACCAAAAGCCTGCATGGCGGCTCACCGGTGATTGCCGGCGAGAAATGGATCGCCACCAAGTGGTTGCGCGAGGGCGAATTCAAGTAAACCGCTGCCGCCGCCGGGCCCCCGCGCCGGCAGCGGCCGCTTTTTGTTCCACAGCATGACCGTCTCCCCTTCGCCCGAGCAATCGCCCCTGGGCCAGCGCTCCGCATACATCGACCAGTACGACCCCACCCTGCTCTTTCCGCTGCCGCGCCAGGCCAAGCGCGACGAGATTGGCCTGCAAGCCGACAAGCTGCCCTTTTTTGGCGCCGACCTGTGGACGGCCTATGAGGTCTCCTGGCTCAACCTGCGCGGCAAGCCCCAGGTGGCCCTGGTGAGCTTCACCATCCCTTGCGAGACGCCCAATATCGTCGAGAGCAAGTCCTTCAAGCTCTACCTCAACAGCTTCAACAACAGCCGCTTTGGCTCGGTCGATGAGGTACGCGCCAAGCTGCTCGCCGATATCAGCGAAGCCGTATGGCGCGGCGCGCCCTACCAGGCCTCCGTCGGCGTGCAGATGATCGACCCCGAGCTGTTCGACACCCTGCCGCTGCAAGAGCTCGACGGCCTGAACCTGGACCGGCTGGACATCGACTGCGAGCACTACCAGCCCCAACCCCAGCTGCTGCGCGCCGCCTTTGATGAGGCGCCTGTCACCGAGACGCTCAGCAGCCGCCTGCTCAAGAGCAACTGCCTGGTCACCGGCCAGCCCGACTGGGGCAGCGTGCGCATCAGCTATACCGGCCCGGCGATCGACCAGGAACGCCTGCTGCAGTACATCGTGAGCTTTCGCAACCACAACGAATTCCATGAGCAGTGTGTCGAGCGCATGTTTGTCGATATCTGGAAGCACTGCAAGCCGATCCGCCTGACGGTCTATGCCCGTTACACGCGCCGGGGAGGCCTGGACATCAACCCGCTGCGCACCAGCCAGCCGATGGCCCTGCCGGCCAATATCCGCACCGCACGCCAGTAATCAGTCCAGATCGCCGAACAGCGGCAAGGTGTAGGGGTCGGCCTTGTGCTCGGCTATGGCCGGGCGGCTTTGGGCCTGGCGCAATGCCTGGCGCATGGCCTGCCAGTCGCCCACCAAGCCTTGCGCCAAGGCCTGCTCCAGCGGCAGCAGCCCACCCACCCGCACCCCCAGGAGCCGCAGGCGCTGGTCCAATGGCGCGCGCTTCAAGCACTGGCCCGCCGCATGCCGGATGGCAGCGGCATCCTGGGTGTAGAGCGGCAGGCTGTGGTCGCGCGTGGCGATGCGAAAGTCCGGGTAGCGCAGCTTGATGCCAATCGTGCGCCCCACATAGCCTTTGCGCTGCAGGTCAGCCGCCACCATCTGGCACAGCTCGGTAAAGATCGCGCCGAGCTCGGCCTTGTCGCGCACCGCATGCAGGTCGCGGTCAAACGTGGTCTCGCGGCTCATCGATACCGGCTCGCTCTCGGTCACCACGGGCCGGCTGTCCCGCCCCCAGCTCGATGCATGCAGCCAGGCGCCGTAGCTGCGGCCAAAGTGTGCCACCAACCAGGGCAGGTCCTTGGCGGCCAGATCGCCCAATGTGTTAATGCCCAGTGCCTGCAGCTTGGCATCGGCCTTGGGGCCCACGCCATTGATCTTGCGGCAGGCCAGCGGCCAGATCATCGTTTGCAGATCGCTCTCGAGCACAATGGACACGCCATTGGGCTTGTTGAATTCGCTGGCCATCTTGGCCAGCTGCTTGTTGGGGGCCACCCCGACCGAGCAGGTCAGCCCGGTGGCCGCATGGATGGCCGCCTGCATGCGCAACGCCAGGCTGCGGCCATGGTCTTCCTGGCCGCCTTCGACATGGGTGAAGTCGATATAGACCTCGTCCACGCCCCGGTCCTCCATCTGAGGCGCCATCGCGGTGATGATGGCCTTGAACTGGCGCGAGAAATGCCGGTAGCGCGCAAAGTCCACCGGCAGCAGAATAGCCTGCGGGCAGAGCTTGGCCGCCTTCATCATGCCCATGGCCGAGCCCACGCCAAAGGCGCGCGCCGGGTAGGTGGCCGTCGTGATCACGCCCCGGCCCACATAGTCTTTGAGCTGAGGAAAGGCCTCGGGCGGGATCTCGTCCAGGCGCTCGCCATAGCGCGCTTTCAGCGCCTCATCTTCTGCCCGGCGGCCCCCGCCGATGATGACGGGCAGCCCCTTGAGCTGCGGGTAGCGCAGCAGCTCGGCCGAGGCATAGAAGGCATCCATGTCCAGATGCGCAATGCGGCGGCGCGGCGGCAGAACAACAGGCGATGGCGAGGGGGAGGAGCACACCCGGCTATTGTCTCCCAGCGCGGCGCGGCTTGCAGCGGCCAGCCGCGCAAAACCGGCAGCGGAGGCTGCCGAGCCGGCTGCTGCGGGCGGTCAGTGGTCGTGGTGCAGATAGGCGGCCTGCTTGGGCAGGCGCAGGCTGAACAAAAAGGCAATCACCATCATCACCGACACATACCAGAAGAAGGCATTTTCATGGCCGGCGTTCTTCAGCGCCAGCGCGACAAACTCGGCCGAGCCACCAAAAATGGCATTGGCCACCGCATAGGCCAGGCCCACGCCCAGCGCACGCACCTCAGGCGGAAACATCTCCGCTTTGACGATGCCCGAGATCGAGGTGTAGAAGCTCACAATCGCCAGCGCCACCAGGATCAGCAGGCCAGCCGTGACCGGCGACGAGGCCTGGTGCATGGTGGTCAGAATCGGCACGGTGCCCAGCGCACCCAGCGCACCAAACAGCATCATGCTGGTGCGCCGGCCAATGCGGTCGGACAGCGCGCCAAACAGCGGCTGCATGCACATGTACACAAACAGGCACACGGTCATCACGTAACTGGCGGTCTTGATCGGCAGGCCCACGCTGTTGACCAGGTACTTCTGCATATAGGTGGTGAAGGTGTAGAAGATCAGCGAGCCGCCGGCCGTATAGCCCAGCACGGTGACAAAGGCGCGCCAGTGGTGCTTGAACAAGTTGGCCAGGGTGCCGGTTTCCTTGTTCTGCATCGCCTCGGTGGACTGGGTTTCATGCAGAGTCCGGCGCAGCAGCATGGCCACAACGGCCGCCGCAGCGCCCACTACAAATGGAATGCGCCAGCCCCAGGCACGCAGCTCGGCGTCCGTCAGTACCGCTTCCAAAATCACAATCAGCAGCACGGCCAGCAGCTGGCCGCCGATCAGGGTCACATACTGGAACGACGAGAAAAAGCCGCGCTGGCCCTTGAGCGCCACTTCGCTCATATAGGTGGCTGTCGTGCCATATTCACCGCCCACCGACAGGCCCTGGAACAAGCGGCACATCAGCAGCAAAAACGGCGCCCATGCCCCAATCTGCGCATAGGTGGGCAGGCAGGCAATCACCAGGGAGCCGGCGCACATCATGGTCACCGAGATCAGCATCGACTTCTTGCGGCCGTACTTGTCGGCAATGCGGCCAAACAGCCAGCCGCCGATGGGGCGCATCAAAAAGCCGGCGGCAAACACCCCGGCGGTGTTGAGCAGCTGTACGGTGGGATCACCCTTAGGGAAGAAGGCGGCGGCAAAGTAGATGGCCGAGAACGCATAGACATAGAAGTCAAACCATTCGACCAGGTTGCCCGACGAGGCCGCCATGATAGAGAAAATGCGGTGGCGCTTTTCTTCAGGGCTGTAATGGGGAGGGGTATTGGCCGAAGTCTGGGCGGCCGATGGCCCAGATCCTGGCACGGAGGGTGTTGTCATTGGAATGGTCCCGTGTAGCAATGCAGACCATGATGCGCCGCCTGCGAGACCCTCTGATGTCAGACGGGCGCTGAATTTCCACCGCCCGCACCCACCCCATTGGCTAAAGCTGGGTGCAGATCACCACAATACCGACCAGCATCAGCGCAATGCCCCATTTCTCATTGCGGCGCAGCTGCTCCTTGAGCACCCGGCGCGAGACCAGGTAGCTGAACACCACCTCGACCATGCCCAGGGTGCGTACCGACGCGGCGCTTTGCAGCGCGTACGCGCTGAACCAGGCGAGCGACGCCGCACTGCCCATGCAGCCCGCCAACAGCGACACGCGCCAGGCCTGGGCAATGCGGACCAGCACGCTGCGGTCACGCCAGACAAACCAGGCGCCCATCGCCAAGGTCTGCATGCACTGCGCAATGAACACGCCCCAGGCGCCCGACAGCAGCGCGCTGGGCGCATTGAGCGCCAGCGCCGCACCGCGAAAGCCCACTGTCGCAATCGCAAAGCAGGCGCCGCAGATCAGGCCATACATCGCAGCCTTGCTGCGCCAGTCGAACTTGGCGCCGATCTGGCGCGGCGGCAAGGACAGCAGCGCCACGCCAATGGTGGCAATGGCCATCGCTGCCAGCGCCCAGTAGGTGGGCAGCTCGCCCAGAAAGACCGCGCCAAACAGCGCCACCTGCAGCACCTCGGTCTTGGACAGCGTGACGGCGACGGCAAAATTGCGCTGCTGCATCGCCAGCAGCAAGGCGCCAGTGGCGGCGATCTGGAAGAACGCGCCCAGCGCCAGCCAGCCAAAATAGGCGCCAGTCCAATGCGCAATCTCAGGCGCCTTGGCGGGCAAGGTGTAGAGCAGCACCAGCGCCAGCGCAGCCAGCGGCAGGCCGTAGAGAAAACGCACCAAGGTGGCGGGCCAGGTGCCCAGATCGCGGGTCAGCGAGCGCTGCGCCGCATTGCGCGCCGTCTGCGCGATGGCGGCAAACACCACCAGCGCCATCCACCAACCACCCCATTGCATTCCCGCTCCGTCAGCCATTACCGCATCCACTTCATCACAAGGCCACCGATGGTAGGCCATCGGCGCTACCCGTGCGCCTGCATTTGGCGATGCGAGCCTGCGGCATCAAGAGGGGCCAGCACGCTGCCTGCCCCCTGCTCCGCTCAATAAGGCTGGGGATAGGTGCCGGGCACCAGAATGCGCGGGTCCACATTGTTGATGTTGGTGTGGCCGCAAAAGGCCATCGACACATCGAGCTCCTTGTGGATGATCTGCAGCGCGCGCGTCACGCCCTCTTGGCCATAAGCGCCCAGGCCGTACAGAAAGCTGCGGCCGATCAACGTGCCCTGGGCGCCCAGCGCGCGGGCCTTGAGGACATCCTGGCCACTGCGGATGCCGCTGTCCAGCCAGACCTCGATGTCCTTGCCGGCAGCCTGCACGATGGACGGCAGCGCATCAATCGTCGCAGGCGCGCCATCGAGCTGGCGGCCGCCATGGTTGCTGACGATCAGTGCATCGGCCCCGGTCTCGGCAGCCAGCCGCGCATCCTCGGCCTCCATGATGCCCTTGAGGATCAGCTTGCCACCCCAGCGCTTCTTGATCCACTCCACATCGCCCCAGTTCAGGCAGGGGTCGAACTGGTCGGCCGTCCACGACGACAGCGAGCTCACATCGGCCACGCCATCGACATGGCCGACGATATTGCCAAAAGTGCGGCGCTTGGTGCCCAGCATGCCCATGCACCAGCGCGGCTTGGTCGCCAGGTTGATGAGGTTCTTGATCGTCGGCTTGGGCGGTGTGGACAGGCCGTTCTTGATGTCCTTGTGGCGCTGGCCCAGGATCTGCAGGTCCAGCGTTAGCTGCAGCGCCGAGCAATTGGCCGCCTTGGCGCGGTCGATCAGGCGCTCCATAAAGCCCCGGTCGCGCATCACATAGAGCTGGAACCAGAAGGGGTGGCGGCCCGTGTGCTCGGCCACATCTTCGAGCGAGCAGATGCTCATCGTCGACAAGGTGAACGGGATGCCAAAGGCCTTGGCCGCGCGGGCCGCCAGGATTTCGCCATCGGCATGCTGCATGCCCGTGAGGCCCGTGGGCGCAATGGCCACGGGCATGCTGACCTCTTGCCCCACCATGGTGCTGCGCGTGCTGCGCCCTTCCATATTGACTGCCACGCGCTGGCGCAACTTGATCTTGTGGAAGGCTGCCTCGTTGTCGCGGTAGGTGCCCTGGGTGTAGGAGCCCGAGTCCGCATAGTCGTAAAACATCCGCGGCACACGCTTTTCAGCCAGGACGCGCAAATCTTCAATACATGTGATCTTGGATAAATCAGCCACAAATCTTCCTTGTTATCAAGCCACTGCAGCGGCGCTGGTGGCCAGGCCCCTGTGTAACCCGCTGTGCCCGGCGTCCTTGTCACGCAGGCGGCAAACCCCACACCTTCGTTACAAGAGCTAGGGGTTTTACAGGACTACGGGCAGACAGCTAGGCCGACATTATGTCGATGTTCTATCCATCCAGGTGTTTTTGGCATAACAGCAGTGCATAGCCATCCTGGTGGTGCATGGCCTCCGGCCGCGCGCTTGCGCTGCGCTACAACGAGGAGTCAGGCATGGTTTGGCAACAGATCTACAACCCGGTGGGCAATATGGTGCTCTCCACCTTGCTGGCGGCGCTGCCGGTGGTGGTGATGCTCGTAGGGCTGGGTTTTCTCCACCTCAAGGCACATATTGCGGCCGGCGCCGGCCTGGTCTGCGCACTGCTCATAGCGATCGTGGTCTATGGCATGCCGGCCGATATGGCGGGCCGCGCAGCGGTCTTCGGCGGTTTGACCGGACTGCTGCCCATTGGCTGGATCGTGCTGAACATCATCTTTTTGCACCAGCTGACGGAGCACAACGGCAGCTTCAAGATCCTGCAGGACTCGATTGCCGGAATCACCGAGGACCGCCGCATCCAGCTGCTGCTGATCGCCTTTGCCTTTGGCGCCTTTTTTGAAGGTGCGGCAGGCTTTGGCACGCCAGTCGCAGTCACGGCGGCGATTCTGATCGGCCTGGGTTTTTCGCCGCTGGCCGCCTCGGGCCTGTCGCTGATTGCCAATACCGCGCCCGTCGCCTTTGGCGCGCTGGGCACGCCGGTGATCACCTTGGCCAAGGTCCATGGCTATGACCTGATGGAGGTCACCGCGATGGTCGGCCGCCAGTTGCCCTTCTTCTCGGTGCTGGTTCCGTTCTGGCTGATCTGGGCCTTTGCCGGCCGCAAGGCCATGGTGGAGATCTGGCCGGCCATCCTCGTCACCGGCCTGTCGTTTGCGATTCCGCAGTATCTCGTGTCCAACTTTATCGGCCCGGAGTTGGTTGACATCATTGCCGCCATCGTCTCCATGGGCTGCCTGATCGGCTTTCTGCGCGTGTGGCAGCCCAAGAACATCTGGCGCAGCACCTCGCTCAAGAGCCGCGACACCAGCGAAGACAGCACGGCCAAGCCGCGCGCCGTGGTGGCCCATGCCCGCGCCGATGTGATCCGCGCCTGGACGCCCTGGGCCATCCTGACGGTGTTTGTGTTCATCTGGGGCCTGCCCTCGGTCAAGGCCGCGCTCAACGGCCTGTTTGCGCCATCCTTCCCGATGACGGGGCTGCACAACATGATCGAGAAGGTGCCACCCGTCGTGCCTCAGCCCACCAAGGAAGGCGCGGTCTATGTACTCAACCTGCTGTCAGCCACCGGCACCGGCATTCTGCTGTCGGCCATCGTCGGCGGCCTGGTGATGAGGTACAGCCCGCTGGCCCTCATCAAGCAGTTCTTCAAGACGATCTGGCTGGTACGCTTTTCGCTGCTGACCATTGTGCTGATGCTGGCGCTGGGCACCCTCACCCGCTACTCCGGCACCGACACCACCTTGGGCCTGGCCTTTGCCAACACCGGCGTGTTCTACCCCTTCTTTGGCACGATGATGGGCTGGCTGGGCGTGGCGCTGACGGGCTCGGACACCGCATCCAACGTGCTGTTTGGCGGCATGCAGAAGGTGGCTGCCGAGCAGCTGGGCCTGTCACCCAACCTGATGGGCGCGGCCAACAGCTCGGGCGGCGTGATGGGCAAGATGATCGATGCACAGTCCATCGTCGTGGCCTCTACCGCCACGCGCTGGTTCAACCATGAGGGCGACATCCTGCGCTATGTGTTCTTCCACTCGGTGGCGCTCGCCACCTTGGTGGGCATCTTTGTCACCTTGCAGGCCTATGTCTACCCCTTCACCTTGATGGTGGTGAAGTAAACACAGCGGGGCTCCCAGAGGAGCCCCGTTCATCGCATCCCAGTTGTTAAACAGCAGGGACCGCAGGGTTCAGGCTGTACAAGCCGGTAATGCTGGCCTGGCCCAGCACCGGGGCCCTGGCCAGCGCGGCGCGCACATTGGCACCCGTCAGTGCACCGTCGACTGACAAGCTGGGCGTGGCCAGCGCATAGACCGTGAACACATAGTGGTGCACCAGGCTGTCGTTCCAGGGTGGGCAGGGGCCGTCATAGCCGTAGTACTCGCCTTGCATCTGCGCATCGGCGGCAAACCAGCCGGTGTAGTCGTTGATGCCATGGCGCAGGCCCTGGGGCGCAGCGGGGCCCGGCTTGCCATGGGCGGTGATGCCGTCTGACTGTGCACCGGCGGCGATCTCGGTGGTGCCCACTGGAATGTCCAGCAGCAACCAGTGGAAGAAATCGACCCGGGGCAGATCGGCCGGCACCGTGCGGCCTTCCTGGTTCACATCATCGCCCCGGCTGGGCACATCGGGATCATGGCAGACGATGACAAAGGACTGCGTGCCGGCGGGCACATCGCGCCAGGCCAGGTGCGGATTGCGGTTGGACGACAGCAAGACATGGGCTGTCGCATCGGGCACGGCAAAAGCGAACTCGCCAGGAATGGCCTGGCCGTCTTGAAAGCTATGGCTGCTGAGCTGCATCTGATAAATCCTTTGCGGGTATGAAAAAGCCAAAGGGCCTCGACCGGGGTCAGGGCACATTGGCAAATTCTAGGGATCTTCTGTAAAACCCTCGCCAAGCGGGATGGATGCGGATCGCCCGAGACCGCGTTCAGACCACGGCAGGGAGTTTTGCAGAGGATCCCCGCGGGCTGCTGCGCAGCTGTCAGTCATCCCCCTCCCGCAAACCGATAGGGCCAGGCCTCAATGCCCGCCGATATAGGCAAACTTGAACAGGAACAGCGCCGCAATGATCCAGACCATCCAGTGCACCTCGCGGGCGCGGCCGGTGAACAGCTTGATGGCCGCATAGGAGATAAAGCCAAAGGCCAGGCCGTTGGCGATCGAGTAGGTGAAGGGCATCATCACGGCAGTGATGGCAGCGGGAATGGCCTCGGTCGTATCGGCCCAGTCCACCTCGGTCAGCTCTTTGAGCATCAGGCAGGCGACGAACAGCAGCGCAGGAGCAGTGGCATAAGCGGGTACCGAGCCAGCCAAAGGCGCAATGAACAAGCAGGCCAGGAACAGCACCGCCACGGTGACAGCGGTCAGGCCTGTGCGGCCACCGGCCTGCACACCCGAGGCGCTCTCGACATAGGCGGTGGCGCTGGACGTGCCCAGCAGCGAGCCGGCAAAGATCGCACCACTGTCGGCCAGCAGCGAGCGGTGAAAGCGCTCCATCTTGCCGGGCACCAGGAGGCCGGCGCGCTTGGCCACGCCCATCAGGGTGCCGGTGGCATCAAACAGCTCGACCAGAAAAAACACCAGCACCACGTTCAGAAAGCCGCTGGACAGCGCGGTCTTGATATCGAGCTGCAGGAAGGTGGGCGCGATCGATGGCGGTGCCGAGAACACGCCCTGGAACTGGTTGCCGCCAAAGATGAAAGAGGCCACGGTGACGGCCAGAATGCCGATCAGGATGGCGCCGGGCACGCGCAGGCGGTCGAGCACCACGATCAGGAAAAAGCCCAGCGTGAACAGGATCACCGATGGCGAATGCAGATCACCCAAGGTCACCAAGGTGGCCTTGGATTCGACCACCACCCCGGCACTCTTGAGCGCAATCAGCGCCAGAAAGAGCCCGATACCGACGGTGATGGCCACGCGGATCGAAGCCGGTATGCCGTTGATGATCTGGTCGCGTATGCGAAAGATGGTCACCAGCAAGAACAGGCACCCCGAGACAAAGACCGCCCCCAGCGCCGCCTGCCAGGTGTAGCCCATGCCCAGCACCACCACATAGGCAAAGTAGGCGTTCAGCCCCATGCCGGGCGCCACCGCAATCGGGTAGTTCGCATACAGCCCCATCAGCACCGAGCCCAGCGCCGCAATCAGGCAGGTGGCGACAAACACCGCGCCCTTGGGCATGCCCGCGTCCCCCAGGATGGAGGGGTTGACGAACATGATGTAGGCCATCGTCAAAAAGGTAGTGATCCCCGCGAGCACCTCGGTCCGCACCGTTGTGCCGTGCTCTCCCAGCTTGAAATAATTGTCCAGCGCGCTCATGGCTGCTCCTCGTGGTTATGCATCGTTAATGGGAAGCTGATTCGTATCGAAGGCGGCGAGTATCGCAGCTGCCCGCGCAGGCTGCCGGGCTGCGCCGTCAAAGCCCTGTCTGCACGGCCGCGATGGCGTCGAGCACCGCCTCGGCCGTGGCCGGTGCGCGCAGCGGTGGGCAGCAACCGGGCGCGCCGGTTGCAGCCACCGCATCGCGTATCGCAAACAGCACCGAGAACGGCAGCAGCAGCGGCGGCTCGCCCACCGCCTTGCTGCGGTGGATGGTCTCGTGCGGGTTGGCGCCGTCAAACAGCTGCACGTTCAGCACGGGCGGGCAGTCGTTGGCGGTCGGGATCTTGTAGGTGCTGGGGGCATGGGTCATCAAGGCACCGGTCTTGGGGTGCCAGACCAGCTGCTCCATCGTGAGCCAGCCCATGCCCTGGATAAACGCGCCCTCGACCTGGCCAATGTCCACGGCCGGGTTCAGCGACTGGCCCACATCATGGATCACATCGGCGCGCAGCAGCTTGCTCTCGCCGGTCAAGGTGTCCACCACCACTTCGCTCACAGCCGCGCCGTAGGCAAAGTAGAAGAAGGGCCGGCCGCGCATTGCCGCCCCATCCCAGGACAGGCCAGGCGTCGCATAAAAGCCATCGGACCACAGCTGCACCCGCTCCAGATAGGCCTGCTTGACCAGGGCTTCAAAACGCAGGCTCTGGCCCGCGCAATGCACCTCGTCATTGACAAAGCGCACCGATGCCGGGTCGGCTCCGTGCTGCGCCGCCAGGCAGGCCGCCAGGCGTTCGCGGATCTGGCGCGCCGCATCCTGCGCGGCCTTGCCGTTCAGGTCGGTACCGGTCGATGCCGCCGTCGCCGAGGTGTTGGCCACCTTGGTCGTGTCGGTAGCCGTCACCCGCACCCGCTCAAAGGCCACGCCCAGCTCATGCGCGACCACCTGGGCCACCTTGGTGTTCAGGCCCTGGCCCATCTCGGTGCCACCATGATTGACCAGGATGGAGCCATCGTTGTAGACATGGACCAGGGCGCCGGCCTGGTTGAAGTGCTTGACGTTGAAGGAGATGCCGAACTTGACCGGTGTCAGCGCCAGGCCACGCTTGAGCACGGGGCTCGTGGCATTGAAGGCATCGACCTGCGCGCGCCGCGCCCGGTAGTCGCTGCGCGCCTCCAGCTGCGCCACCAGCTCGTCGATGATGTTGTCGTCCACCTCCTGGCCATAGGGCGTGCACTGCCCGCTGTCCTTGGCATAGAAATTGGCGCGGCGCACATCGAGCGCATCCTTGCCCAGCTGCCGCGCGATCGAGTCCATGATGTTCTCCATCACGATCGCGCCCTGCGGCCCGCCAAAGCCGCGAAACGCGGTATTGCTCTGGGTATTGGTCTTGCCCATGAAGCCGCGCATGCGCACATTGGGCAGCCAGTAGGCATTGTCGAAATGGCAGAGCGCGCGGGTCATCACCGGCGCCGACAGATCGGCCGAGTGGCCGGCGCGCGAGACCATGGTCACCTCGGCGCCCAGAATGCGGCCAGCATCGTCATAGCCAATGTCGTACTCGTACCAGAAGCAATGGCGCCGGCCGGTGATCATGAAGTCATCGTCGCGGTCCAGCCGCAGCTTGACGGGCCGGCCCAGCTTGCGCGCCGCCACCGCCGCCACGCAGGCAAACAGCGCCGATTGCGATTCCTTGCCGCCAAAGCCGCCGCCCATGCGCCGGCATTCCACATGCACCGCATGCGACTGCACACCCAGCGCATGCGCGACCAGGTGCTGCATCTCGCTGGGATGCTGGGTGGAGCACAGCACATGCATCGCGCCGCCCTCCTTGGGGATGGCGTAGCTGATCTGGCCTTCGAGGTAGAACTGCTCCTGGCCGCCCACCTCCCAGGTTCCCTGCAGCCGGTGCGGGGCCTGGGCGATGGCCTGGGGGGCGCCGCCGGCATCGGTCTCGCGCACCAGCTGCATCGGTGGCATCACATACTGGCCCAGTGCATGGGCCTGCTGCGGCGTCAGCACCGGCTCGGCCTCCTCTACCGTGACCAGCTTGCGCGCCATCGCGGCCACACGCCGCGCGGTTTGCCGGTCGCGGGCCAGCACCGCAAACATCGGCTGGCCCAGGTAACGGATCTCGCCATCGCAGAGGATGGGGTCGTCATGGATGATGGAGCCGCAGTCATTGACGCCGGGAATATCGGCCGCCGTCAGCACCGCCACCACACCGGGCTGGGCGCGCAGCGCGTCCACATCCATGGAGAGCAGGCGGCCATGGGCAATGGGCGACAGGCCCAGCGCGCAATGCAGGCTGCCAGCCAGCTCAGGCATATCGTCGATATAGGCGGCCTCACCGGCCACATGCCAGGCGGCAGACTCATGGCTGCGGCTGATGCCGACCTGGTGGCCCTGCTGGCGCGCCCGCGCTTCCTGCGCCACGTCGATGCGTGCCTTTTGGTTGTCGCGGTAATCGGCAAAGGCTTCGGCGCCTGCCAACACATGCTTGGGGATCGAGGTGTTCATATCAGGCTCCGGTGGCTGCGGCCTGCGGGGCCTGGGCGCTGCTGACCCAATGCGGCATCGCGGCCCAGACGGTAGTGGCATCGGCTGGCAAGGGGGCATCGGCCCGGGTCTCCAGCCACAGGCGCTGCAGCAGGTTCTGCGCCACCTTGAGGCGGTAAGCGGCGCTCGCCCGCATGTCGGTCATTGGTTGAAAATCCTCGGCCAGCGCGGCTTGGGCGCGCTGCACGGCCTGCACCGTCCAGGCCTGGCCCAGCAGCGCAGCTTCTGCCTTGGCGGCGCGCCGCACTGTGGCCGCCATGCCGCCAAAGGCCAGGCGCACGGTCTCCACCTGGCCCTGGGCATCCAGCTGCAGCGAAAAGCCCGCGCACAGTGCCGAGATATCGCAGTCAAAGCGCTTGCTGATCTTGTAGGCCCGCACCTGGCGCGCCTGCACCGCCAGCGGCACGCGCAGGCCCTGCACCCACTCGCCGGGCTCCAGCTGGTTCTTCATGTAGTCCACATAAAAATCGGTCAGCGGCATACGCCGCAGGCGCTCGCCCAGGCGCAGCTCGATCTCGGCATCCAGCGCCATCAGCACCGGCGGGGCATCGCCAATCGGCGAGCCATTGGCCACATTGCCGCCCATGGTGCCGGCATGGCGCACAGGGGGCGATGCAAAGCGCAGCCAGACCTCGGTGAGCGAGGGAAAACGCTGGGCTAGTGCGGCCCAGGCCGATTCCAGCGAAGCACCCGCACCAATGCAGAGCATGCCATCGCGCTCTTCGATGCGGCGCAGCTCCGCCACGCGCCCCACGGCAATCAAATCGCCCAGCGGCCGGAACTGCTTGTTGATCCACAAGGCCACATCGGTGGTGCCGCCGATCAGGCGGGCATCGGGCAGCGCGGCGCGCAGCTGGGCCAGGCTCTCAACGCTGGCCGGCGCGTGGAAATGCTGGGGCTGGCCGCCGCTGGGGCTGTAGGCATAGCTCCAGTCAGCATCGCTGCGCAGCGCCTGCAGGGCCGTCACCACGGGCGCCGCATCCAGCTGGCGGGCGGGCAGGTCCAGCATCTGCTGGCCAGCATCCAGAATCGGCCGGTAGCCGGTGCAGCGGCAGAGGTTGCCGCTCAGCGCGTCGGCCAGCTGCTGGCGCGTGGGCGCCGCGCCCTGGCTGGCCTGCTGCCGCTCATACACGGACCACAGCGACATGACAAAACCGGGCGTGCAAAAGCCGCATTGCGAGCCATGGCAGTCCACCATGGCCTGCTGCACCGGGTGCAGATCGCCGCAAGCCTTTCCGGCATCTTTGGGGCGGCAGCTGGTCTTCATGTCTTCCACCGTAAAGAGCGCCTTGCCATGCAGGCTGGGCAGCAGCTGGATGCAGGCATTGACGGTCTGCAGCTTGAGGCCTTGCACGGCCTGCGGATCGCCCGGTTCGGCCAGCTCAGCGAGCATCACCGTGCAGGCGCCGCAATCGCCTTCATTGCAGCCCTCCTTGGTGCCGGTGCAGCGCGCGTCCTCGCGCAGCCAGTCCAGCACACTGCGCGTGGGGGCCAGGCCTTCAACTTCAGTGATACGGCCTTGGTGGTAGAAACGGATGGCTTGTGGGGCGGTCATGGGGCTCATGGTGGGGCTCGGTCGCGCATTGCCGCGCCGGTCTGCAAAACTGTGTACAAGCGTAGTGTGCCGCGCAGCGCCAGGCATAACAAGCCAGCGATAGGCGCTATGGTGCAGCGCGTATATTTTTGGGTTAACCCGTATCTTTCTGACCCGCAAAAACGTAAGCAATGGTCGCGCCTTGCGGGTTTACCAGGGCTGCGGCCATGGCAAGCAGGTATATTGCCTGGATGATGTTCCGCCGCCCCCACCCTGCGATGCGCCAGCTCGCCACCGCCGTCAGCCTGGGCCTTGCCGCCTGCGCCGTATTTGCCCAGACCAGCGCGCCGCAAGAGCCGCCGAATCTGAGCCAGGCCGAGTTCCAGTCCTGTCTGAGCGAGCTGCGCAGCAGCAAGGCCTTTGCCGCAATCACGCCGGCCACCTTCAGCCAGTACACCGCCCAGCTCCAGCCCGATGCCACGGTGCTGCCTCTGCTCAACCGCCAGCCCGAGTTCACGATGCCCGTCTGGGACTACATCGCCGTGCTGGTCGACGAGCAGCGCGTGGCCGAGGGCCGCGCCGCCTATGCCAAGTGGAAGGACACCCTGGACCAGATCGAACAGAGCACCGGCGTTGCCCCGCAGATCGTCATCGGCGTCTGGGGTGTGGAGAGCAACTTCGGCCAGAACCTGGGCGGGCGCTCGCTGGTGCAGTCGCTGGGCACCCTGTCCTGCTTTGGCCGCCGCCAGGCCTATTTCCGGGGCGAGTTCGCCAGCGCGCTGCGCATTCTGCAAGAAGGCCATATTGCCGAGTCCAAGCTGGTGGGCTCCTGGGCGGGCGCCTTTGGCCAGACCCAGTTCATGCCCTCCACCTTTTTCCGCAGCGCCGTGGACTTTGACGGCGATGGCCGCCGCGACATCGTCGACAGCGTGCCCGATGCGCTGGCCTCGACCGCCATGTTCCTGAAGAACGCGGGCTACCGCCCGGGTCAGCCCTGGGGCTTTGAGGTCAAGCTGCCCAGTGGTTTCAGCACCGCCGATGCCGGCCGCAAGAACAAGAAGCCGCTGGACTTCTGGCGCTCGTCCGGCGTCACCCTGGCCAATGGCGATCCACTGCCCGATTCGCTGCCATCGGCCGGCCTGATGATCCCGGCCGCCGGCGGCCCCGCCTTCCTGGTGGGGCGCAATTTTGATGCGCTCTACAGCTACAACGCCTCGGAAAACTATGGCCTGGCCATTGCGCAGCTGTCCAACCTGGTGGCCGACACCCAGCAGCGCCAGATCAGCTTTGTCACCCCCTGGCCCACCGACGACCTGGGCCTGTCGCGCGCGCAGAACAAGGAGCTGCAGCAGGCGCTGCTGACCCGGGGTTATGCGATTGGCGAACCCGATGGAATGATTGGCGCCAAGACACGCGAAGCCATCAAGGCCGAGCAAAACCGCCTGGGCATGGAGGCCGATGGCCGCGCCGGCCAAAAGCTGCTGCGCGCGCTCGTCAACTGATACCGCTGGAGCCACACCATGATTGTCACCACCACCCCCAGCATTGAAGGCAAGCGCATCAGCCGCTACTGCGGCATCGTCAACGGCGAAGCCATTTTGGGCGCCAACTTTTTCAAGGACTGGTTTGCCGGCATCCGCGATATCGTCGGCGGCCGCTCGGGCACCTACGAAAAAGAGCTGCAAAAGGCAAGAGACATTGCACTCAATGAGCTGCAGGAGCGCGCCAAGGCGCTGGGCGCCAATGCCGTCGTCGGCATCGACCTCGACTACGAAGTGCTGGGCAAGGACAACGGCATGCTGATGGTCTCGGCCAGCGGCACGGCCGTGGTGGTCGGTTAAGAGCGGCTGTCATCGCTGCAGCAGCCCCCTTGGTGGCTGCCGCATATCGTTAGCGCTTGGCCTGTTTGACGCCCGCGCCGCGCACTTCCAGGCGGATGCTGTCCAGCACCTCGCCCTGTGCATTGACCAGCTCCACCTGGTGGCGGCCCGGCCAGGGCAGCCAGGCCCAGCGCGCGCCGCGCGCAACATCCTTGCCATCGATGCGCCAGCGGGCAGCGGCCGAATCGGCGACAAACTGCAGGCGCTGGCGCTCGGGTGGAATGTCCGGGTCCACCGCGACAATCGTGCCGTTGGCCGGGGCCAGAATGCGCACTGCAGGCGGGGCTGCTGCACCGTTGCCGTCAGCCGATCGCCCGGCAACGCTGCGGCCGCCGACCATCTCATCGACCCCGGTCGCCTGGCCATCGAGCGCAAAGCGCGGCTGCGCGGTGCCGGCCAGGAACCACTCCTCACGCCGCGCCTCCAGCGCAAAACCGGCGCCCGATTGCCCAGCAGGCGCGGGGCCAAAATCCACCCATTGCGCCTGCAAACCGGCCGGCGCCTTGGGCGCGCGGCTGGGCTGGCCCTGGTGCAAAAAGGCCATGATGCTGGCCCAGACGGGTGCCGCGCCGCTGGTGCCGCTGACCGAATGCATGGCTTCACCACTGGCATTGCCGACCCAGACGCCCACCGTGTAGCGGTCTGACCAGCCGACGGCCCAGTTGTCGCGCATGTCCTTGCTGGTGCCGGTTTTCACCGCCGCCCAGCTGCGCGTGCCCAGCACGCTATCGAGGCCAAAGGTGCGCACGCGGGCATTGCCGTCGGCCAGCATATCGCCCACCACATAGGCGGCGCCCGCATCCATGGCCTGGCGGAACTGCGGCTTGCCGCCACGCGTATAGGCCACCGGGCTGTAGCGCCCGCCGTTGGCCAGCGCGCGGTAGGCATTGGTCAGCTGCACCAGCGGAATATCGGGGCTGCCCAGCGCCAGGCTGTAGCCAAAATAGCTGCCGCTCTCGCGCATCGGCATGCCCAGGCGCACCAGCTGGTCAAAGAAATCGTCGACGCCCACCATCACCAGGGTGCGCACCGCCGGCACATTGAGCGAGGCGCCCAGCGCCGTGCGCACCGACACCCAGCCTTTGAAGCTACGGTCGTAGTTCTGCGGAATATAGAGGCCGCTGGCCGTGGGAATGCGCGCGGGCGAGTCCTCGATCAAGGACGCAGCCGTCAGCTTGTGCTCGGCAATCGCCTGGCCATAGAGAAAGGGCTTCAAGGTCGAGCCCGGCTGGCGCGGCGCCAGCACCGCATCCACAGCATGTGCCTGGCTCAGTGCGCCAGAGGACCCGACCCAGGCCAGCACCTCGCCGCTGGCATTGTCCAGCACCAGCACCGCGCCGTCCTGCACATTGCTGCCCTGCAAGGCCTGCAGGTGCTGGCCCAGCATATCGACCGCATAGCGCTGCAGCGGCGCGCTCAAGGTGGTGCGCAGGCTGGCCATGGCCGCCTGCTGGGTTTTGCCATCCGCGCCTTGCCGTGCCTCGCGCAGCGCAATGCGGCTGAAGTGCGGCGCAATCCCTTCGCTGGCATCAAAGGCACGCTTTTTCAGCGCGATCTCGGTGAAGAACACGATCGCTTCGCAGTCGAGCTTGGGATCGCGCCGCATCTCCTTGAGCACCCCGCAGGCGCGCTGGCCCACCTGGCTGGGCCGCGCATTGGGCGCGCGCACCAGCGCGGCGGCCACCGCCGCCTCGCGGTCATCCAAGCCATGGGGAGCCTTGTCAAACAAGGTGCGCGATAGCGCATCAATGCCCACCAGCTCGCCCCTGAAAGGCACCAGGTTCAGGTAGGCCTCCAGGATCTGGGTTTTCTGCCATCGCCTATCCAGCACCTGGGCAGCGACCGTCTGGCCGACCTTTTGCACCACCGAGCGGCCACCATTGCTGCGCCGCCAGTCGCCGTCAAGCAGGCCGGCCAGCTGCATGCTGATGGTGCTGGCCCCGCGTGTGCGCTGGTTCCAGAGGTTGCCCCAGGCAGCCGATGTGACGGCAGCCCAGTCCACGCCACTGTGCTCGTAAAAGCGCTTGTCCTCGCTCAACAGCATGGCGGTGCGCAGCGCAGCCGACACATCGCCCAGTGCCACCCAATCGCCCCGGCGCACCGTGCTGTCGGTGCGCACCCTCTGCAGCAGTTCGCCTTCGCGCGACAGCACCCGCGTCTCCGACGAACTGAAGTCCTGGCGCACCTCGCCAAAGCTGGGCACGGCCTGGGCCAGTGGTGCATGCACCAGGCAGGCCAGGGCCAGCAGCCGCCAGCGGGCTATAGCGCGCAGCCTCATGGCGCCACGGGCACAACCGTCACCTTGGGGTTGGGCGCCATGCCGAACATTTCGGGCGCATACAGCGCCTCGACGCGGGTCGATGGCAGCGCAAACTCACCGGTGTTGTTGACGCGGTAGCTGTACTGCAGGCTGAGCTTGCCCTGGGGCAGGTAGCCGTAGTAGGCGCGGTAGCTCTCAAAGGACCGCTCCTCAAAGGCCTTCCAGCCCCAGCCGGTCGATTTCTCGCCCGCCGTGGACAGTGCCGAGTCCCGGCCCAGGCCGCTGCCCAGGATGGTGGCGCCGCCCGGGATCGGATCGGTGATCGCCACCCAGGTCATGTTGGCGCTGGCGTTGACCTCCAGGGTCACGCGCAGCACATCGCCCCGGGTGTACTGGCCGGCGGGCAGGTTCTTGTTGGCCTGCTCGACGGCCACCACGGTCTTGCTGATGGTGTAGCCGGCCGACAGCGGCTGCTTGAGCGGCACGGCCGCCTGCGACTGCACGGTCAACCAGGGCTTGCCGGTGCCTTTTTGCTGTACCTTCAAGCTCTGGTTGCCAGCGGCCCACGGCAGGTCAATGGTGTTGTTGAGCCACTGCGCGACCTGCTCGGTCGGGCCGGGCGTGCGCTTGCCGCCCTGCGCCAGCAGCTCAATCGCGTCCTGCGCCTTGGTTACGCGACTCCAGTCCACCGTACCGGACTTGCCGGCCATGCTGGCCTCGGTCGTGCCGGTCACGGGTGTGGACTCATAAGTGCGCGAGAAGCGCTCCAGCGCCAGCGCGCCCCAGAGGTTGGCCGTGGTCGTCGTCCAGGCACCGCTCTTTTGGCGGCTGATGAAGCTGCTGGCCAGGCGTGGCATGTCGTCCTTCCAGGCCGGGTCGTCCATCACCACCAGCAGGAAGCGCGCCAGGGTGGTATCGCCGTTTTGCATCAGCCACCACCAGTAGTCGTTGTTCTCATTGGCGAACAGCACCTTGGTGCCCTGGTAGCTCAGGCGCGCACGCAGGATCTGGTTGGCCTCTTCGAGCAGCTTGCTGCGGTTGGGCACATCCTTCATATGGCCGAGGATCGACAGCCAGTCCACCACGGTCTGGGTGGGCCAGTCGTTGGGCGCAATCTGGATGCTGGTCAGCATGCGCGGCTGGGCCTTGCCATACAGCGCCAACGCATTGATGGCAGCGAGCTTGCGCACTTCCAGGTCGGAGCGCGGGCTCCAGAACTTGCGCTCGATGCGGCCATCGATGAAGCGGGACAGCGCTTCCTGCATGCGGCCCAGCGGCGCGGCTGGGATCGCAAAGGCGGGGTCGATGCGCTTCATCTCGAAAGCGGCCTGCAGCAGGTGGGCGGTCAGCGCATCGCTGCCGGTGTTGCTGCTGCCCGCTTGCGGCGGGAAGTAGTTGGCCAGGCCGTCGCCATCGAGGTAGGTGGGCAGGCGTTCCATCGTGCTCTTCCACAGCGCAGCATCCTGCATGCCGATGGATTTGCTGGTGGTCTGCTCCAGGCAGGCATACGGGTAGGCACGCCACCAGTCACGCACACCGGGCAAGCCTTCTGCCAGGCGCGGCACCAGCGACAGCTTCAAACCGCCACGGCCGGGCAAGGCATCGGCCGGTGCGCTGACGGGCATCTCCAGGCTGCCGTCGAGCTGCACCAGGGTGGCCTGCAGGGTCTCCACCGCCACAGCGGGCACCACGCGCTGGCTGACCTTGAGCGCATCGGCGGCATCGCCCTGCTTGTCCTTGGCGCTGATCTCCCAGAGCAGCTCGCCCTGGCGGCTTTGCGACATGTCGGCAGGCGCCGTCACGCTCCAGCTCACGGTGCGGGCCTCGTTCGCGGCCACGTCCACTGTCTGCGGCTCGAGCTGCAGCAAGGTGGCCTTGGGGGTGACCAGCACCTGCATGGGCTTGCTGGTGGTATTGCGCAAGGTGACCTGGGCGTCATAGCGGTCACCATCGCGCACCAAAGGCGGCAGGCCGCTGATGATCTGCAGCTCCTGCGTGGTGCGGATCTGGGTGGTGCCGGTGCCAAACAGCTCCAGACCGCTCTCGGCCACGGCCACGATCTTGAAGCTGGTCAGTGCGTCGTTGAGCGGCACATCGACCTCGGCGCGGCCATTCGCATCCAGCACCACATTGGGCTGCCACAGCAGCAGGGTGTCGAGCAGCTCGCGGGTCTGGCCATTGCCACCACCACCGCCCGCTGCCACGGCCTTGCGGCCATAGTGGCGCCGGCCAATGATTTCCATCTGGGCGGTGGAGGTCTCCACGCCCCAGGATCGCTTTTGGTACATGGCTTCGAGCAGTGCCCAGGTGTCATTGCTCTTGAGTTCGAGCAAGGCCTGGTCCACAGCCGCCACCGACACGGCCGCGCCCGCAGCTGGCTTGCCATTGGGCAGCTTGGCTTCGATCGTGACCTTGGCGGTATTGCGGATGCGGTAGCTTTCCTTGTCGCTCTTGACGGTCACGGCCAGCTGGCGGTCGGCAATGCCGACACGGATCTCGGCCGCGCCCAGGCGGTAGGCGGGCTTGGACAGGTCCACCAGGGCGGTGGGCGCCACATATTCCTTGCCCTCGTACCAGAACGAGGTCCACCATTCACGCGGCGACTTGAAGCCCCAGGTGAAGAAGCTGTACCAAGGCACTTCGCGCAGGCGGCCACGCAGCGCCATCACGCTGACGTAGACATTCGGGCCCCAGCCCTCTTGCACCTTCAGGTTGACCGTGGGGTCATCGCCGCGCAGGGTGACCACCTGGCTGGAGAGCACGCCTTCGCGCTCCACCGTCACCAGCGCCGTCGCTTCGCGGAAGGGCATGCGCACCTGAAAGCGCGCAGTGTCCCCCACCTTGTAGGATTTCTTCTCTGGCAGCAGGTCCATGCGGTCGGTGTCTTCACCGCCAAACCAGAGCTCGCCCTGCTTGGTCACCCAGACCGAGGTCGCAGCCTTGGAGCTGCGGCTCTTGTCATCCGTCGCCTCGGCGATCAGCTCGGTCTCGCCGCCTTCGCTCAGCTGGGTGCTGCAGTCGAGCAGGCCCTTGGCATCACTCTTGCCACTGCAGACGACGCCCAGGTCCTTGTAGCTCTCATGGTTCTCGTAGCTGTAAAAGCCCCCGACCATGCGCTTGCGCGTGGAGGTGACGATGCGCGCCACCGCCCGCACCTGCAGCTTGACGCCCGAGACGGGCTTGCCCGACGGCGTCAGCGACAGCGCCTGGAAGCTCAGCTTCTTGTCGGTGGAGGCCCAGTTCTCGGCCTTGATGCCAGCAACCACCGATGCAGGCCAGATCACGCTGTGGTGGCTGATGGTCTGCACCTCGCCATTGGGGTCGGAAAAACTCGCCTCCAGCAGCAGATCCTGCGGCGCCACCGAGCTGGGCACCTGCTCGATCTCGGCCTTGCCCACGCCATTGGCATCCAGGGTCAGCGCCAGCTTGTCGGCAATCACGCGGCGGTCATTGCTGTAGTCCTCGCCATCGTTGCCCGCGCCGGGCAGCTTGCGGCTCAGATAAGGCCGGCCAAACGAGAACGTGTCATAGTCCTCAAAGCTCACCGCATGCGACTGGATCGCGGCCGAGACCTTGACCGCCTCCTTGGCCGCTGCGCCGCCCGAGAGGTAGGACAGCTGCACCTGGGCGCCGAGCTTGCCCGGCTGCACGATGGGTGCAGGCTGGTCCGGCGTCACGCTGCCCTTGAACACCGGCAGGCGGTACTCTTCCACCCGGAACGAGCCGGTCTGCATCTCCATCGAGCCCCATTTGCCCTTGCCGCCCTTGAGCGTGATGCGGTAGGTGCCCAGCTTGGCGGCTTTGGGAATCTTGAACTCGGACACGGCCGACAGGCCCTGGCCCGGACGCTCCCAGCTGATGGGCAGCTCAAACTCATCATTGCTGCCCACATGGGTGATGACCACCTGGTTGGGCAACTGCTCCTTGCCGGGCAGCCCCAGGCCGCCCATGGTCTGGCTGCGGATCAGGTGCTTCATCGACACCGTCTCGCCAGCGCGCAGCAGGCTGCGGTCCAGCACCGTGTGGGCGATCACATCCTGCACCGGGCTGCTGTCGGTCTCGAGGTTGAAGCGCCAGCTCTCGATGCCGCGCTGCCAGTCGCTCCAGACAAAGGCCATGTCCTGCTTGCCGTCGACCGTGGCGCGCGCGCTCACAAAGTAGGCAGCGCTGGTGTCGCTGTTGGAGCCGGCCTCGCAGCGCACCTGCGCCTGGGTGTCGAGCTTGTCAAAGCGGGCCACGCCGTCCTTGTCGGTCATGCCCTGCACCAGCGTCTTGCCGTCGCAGCTGGAGATGCGCACCTGCGCATTGGCCACCGGCTTGCCCTTGTCCAGGCTGGTCACCCAGGCCATCGCGTTTTCACGGCCCAGCTTGAAGTGCACGCCCAGGTTGGTCACCAGTGCCGAGCTGCGCACAAACATCACGCGGCGGGCGCTGTCGTAGTCGGTATTGAGCAGCGCGTCACCCAGCATTGGCGAGGCGATTTCGACCACATGGAAGCCGGTCTCCAGCGGAATACCAACGACCTCGAAGGGGCGCGGGTCCTTGCTGTCTGTCTTGGGCAGCGCCAGCTTCTTGCTGGTGGCCTGGCCTTCGAGCAGCGAGAGCATGCGGGTCTCGACATTGTTCTTGTCGCCATCGGGCAGCACATTGGGCAGCGGGATCTTGCTGTCCTGCGCCGCCTGCTTGCGGCTGACCTGCCAGTTGTCATAGCGCTGCAGTTTGCGGTACCAGCGGATGATGTCGGCATCGCTTTGCAGCTGCAGGGTCGAGACAGTGCCCTTGTCCTCGATCGACAGGCCCTGGATCTGCAGGTCCTGCTCCACATTGCGCAGGGTTACCGGGAACATCGCCGGGCCCTTGTCGCCTTCGGCAAAGCGCTCGACCACGCCAAACGGCGAGGCGGCAAACTTGGCCAGCGGCGGCATCAGCCCGCTTTGCACCTGCAGCGGGAACAGGTTGGCATTGGCCAGCGGCCGGTCCGATTCGTCCTTGAAGCCCTGGGGCAGCACGATACGCATCGTCTCCTTCTCGCCAAAGGGCGGCGCAAACTGCAGGCGGTTGACCTCGCCCTCTTCGCCGTCATCGGGAAAGCTCGCCTTGACCCGGCCTTTGGAGGTCTCCAGGAAGATGCCTTCGGCGAGCTTGCGGTCCACCGAAGCGCTGAAAAGCAGGTTGAGCGGGCGGATCGGCAGGCAGCCGGCCTGCGCATTGGCGCGCTCGCAGCTGAACTCGGCCGTGAACGGCGGGCGCACCTGGTAGTCGAAGCGGCGCTCACGCGTCTGCTTGACGCCGTTGTCGGTGCTCACCCCCGCGCCCACCACCAGGCTCATCTGGGCGCCCTCGGGCAAGGCCCGCTGGCATTGCAAGGCGACATGGCGGCGTGGCCGCTGCTGCAAGCTATCGCGGCCAAACTGGCTTTGCATGAAGTCATCGGACTCCGAGGCGGAGAGGATGCGCACTGGAATGCGCTCCCCAATGCCCTTGACCGTGCACCAGGTGTTGTCCTGCACCGAGCTGGTCACGACATCGGCATTGAACTGCAGGCCAAAGAACTGGCGGCTGTCGAGCGGCTGGTAGCTGCTGGGCACCACGCGCGTCACCGACGGCCCTCCGGTGGCAAAGCGGTACTGGGCCGCGCCCTTGACCGGCTCGCCGGCAACATCCTTGAGGTTGGCGACCTTTTCGACCGTGCAACGCACACCGGGCGGCAGGTCATCGGCCAGGTCAAACACCCATTCGCGCGGGCCCGTCCAGCGTCCCGTCCCCTGGCTCTGGGCCTGTTTGTTGTCGCAGTCGAGTTTGACGGGCGCTGCCGCACGCAGATCGCCCATCGGCACCACCGCCGCATCGAACTTGACCACTATTTGCCGTACCCGGGCCACCTCGCCCTGCGGTGACACCGATGTGATGCTTGTGGCATGGGCGGACAGGCCCAGCGCGGCCCAGCCGGCGCCCGCCAGCCAGCGTTGTAATGTTGTATTCACGGAGCTCTCCCCTAGGATGGTGAGAGCGTACCAAAATTAGCCTGCGCCAGTGTTGGCTGGCCGCCCAGGGCAGCCAGGTGTTTCATTTGGCAACAAGATGACGCTATGGATTAGGCCAATGGCTTGCCGGGGCTCTGCCGATGGATGCCATGGTGCGAGCTGCGCAAGCCAAGGTCACTGGGGCTGGAAGCCGCTGTCGCGGATGATGCGGGCCCAGACGGCCGAATAGGCGCGCTCGCGGGCCAGCAGCTGCTCGGGTGTCATATAGCCCACGCTCAGCCCCATGCCCACCAGCTGCTCATGCACATCGGGGGCGGCCACGGCCTTGGCAACCGCCTGCGATACGGCCTGCACCATCTCGGGGGGCGTGCCGGCGGCGGCGTATATGCCGTAGTAGGGCATGTCTTCCAGGCCCGGCAGGCCCAGTTCGCTCAAGGTCGGCACATCGGGCAAGGCCTGCTGGCGCTTGCCGCCCAGCACGGCCAGCACGCGGATCTTGCCGGCCTTGTGGCTTTCGATGAAATCCTGCACCGAGCCGATGCCCGCAGGGATCTGGTTGCCCATCATGTCGGCCAGCATCGGCGCGCTGCCCCGGTAGGGCACGGACACCAGGTCGGTCTTGAAGCGCTGGTTCAGCACCCGCACCAGAAACTCCGGCGTCGATGCCGGCGCCGGAATACCCACTGCACTCTTGCCGCCCTGCTTTTTGAGCCACTGCAGATAGGCCTCGAAGCTGCGCACGCCCAGGCCGTCGGAGACCGCAATCGCATTGACAAAGCTGGCAAAGCCCGCCACCGGCACAAAGTCCGCATGCGGGTCAAACCCCGGGTTCTTGATGACCTGGGGCAGGATGGAGATCGTGTGGTCGTGGGTGACGAAAAAGCTGGCGCCATCGGCTGGCGAGGCCTTGAGAATCTGGGCCGCAATCTGGCCGCCGGCGCCGGGCTTGTTCTCGACCACGACCGAGGTGCCCAGGCTGTCCTTCATCTTCTCGGCCAGCAGGCGTGCGATCACATCGGTGCCGCCGCCCGGTGGAAAGCCCACCAGCAGCCGCACCGGCTTGCCCTTGTTGTAGCCCGCTGCCCAGCTGGGGCCAGCCAGCCACCCGGCCGCAGCAGCGGCCAGCAGTTGCAGGGAGACAAGGCGGCGGCTCAAGGACATGCGTAGCTTTCAAGAAGAAGGACAAGCCAATCAAGCAAGGCTTATGCCAGGCGCGTGCGGTGCTTGGCCAGCTGGGCACGCACCTGCACGGGCGCGGTGCCCCCCAGCGTGTTGCGGGCGTTCAGCGAGCCTTCGAGGCTCAGCGCCTCGAACACATTGGCTTCGATGTTGGGGTTGAAGGCCTGCAGCTCGGCCAGTGGCAGCTCGGTCAGGTCCACGCCCTTTTGCGAGGCCAGCTTGACGGCATGGGCCACGGTCTCGTGGGCATCGCGGAAAGGCAGGCCCTTCTTGACCAGGTAATCGGCCAGATCAGTGGCGGTGGCATAGCCCTTGAGCGCAGCGGCGCGCATATTGTCGGCGTTCACGGTGATGCCGCCTTCCTTGGCGCCAGTCGCTGGGTTGACCTGGCCGCCGATCATCTCGGCGAAGATGCGCAAGGTGTCCTTCAGGGTGTCCACGGTGTCGAACAGCGGCTCCTTGTCTTCCTGGTTGTCCTTGTTGTAGGCCAGCGGCTGGCCCTTCATCAAGGTGATCAGGCCCATCAGGTGGCCGACCACGCGGCCGGTCTTGCCGCGTGCCAGCTCGGGCACATCAGGGTTCTTCTTTTGCGGCATGATCGACGAGCCGGTGGTGAAGCGGTCGGCAATGCGCACAAAGCCAAAGTTCTGGCTCATCCAGATGATCAGCTCTTCCGACAGGCGGCTGATGTGCACCATGCACAGCGAGGCAGCTGCGGTGAACTCAATCGCGAAATCGCGGTCGCTGACGCCGTCCAGCGAGTTCTGGGACACGCCTTCCATGCCCAGCGTCTGGGCCACGCGCTCGCGGTCCAGAGGGTAGGTGGTGCCGGCCAGCGCGGCGCTGCCCAGCGGCAGCACATTGACGCGCTTGCGCACATCCAGCATGCGCTCGGCATCGCGCTTGAACATTTCCACATAGGCCAGCAGATGGTGGGCAAAGCTCACCGGCTGGGCCACCTGCAGGTGGGTAAAGCCCGGCAGGATCACGTCGACATTCTTCTCGGCCACTTCGACCAGTGACAGCTGCAGCTCGCCCAGCAGGCCTTCGATCAGGTCGATCTCACCGCGCAGCCACAGGCGCACGTCGGTGGCGACTTGGTCATTGCGGCTGCGGCCCGTGTGCAGGCGCTTGCCCGCGTCGCCCACCAGCTGGGTCAGGCGCGCCTCGATGTTCAGGTGCACGTCTTCGAGGTCCAGCTTCCACTCAAAGCTGCCCGCTTCGATCTCCGAGGTGATCTGCGCCATGCCCTGCTCGATGGAGGCCAGGTCCTGCTCGCCGATGATCTTCTGGGCGCAGAGCATCTGCGCGTGGGCCAGGCTGCCCTGGATGTCTGCCTGCCACAGGCGCTTGTCGAAAAACACACTGGAGGTGTAGCGCTTGACCAGATCGCTCATGGGTTCGGAGAACAGCGCCGACCAGGCTTCGGACTTGGAATCGAGCTGGTTGTGCGAAGGAGACGAAGCTTGTGGTGTAGACATGAAGGTCGCAATATTCGGGTTAAGCTGCCAGTTGCGCTGCGGAAACACAGACCGCGGTGCTGTGCCTGAGGCCCGCCAAAGCCCTGGGCGAAAAACCAGGATTTTATCGACCCTGCAGGACCATGCCAGCAACATCAACTAATCCAGCACCGCGCGAAGCCATCGTCGGCACCGCCTATGTGTTTGATGCCTGCACCGCCAGCGTGATCGGCCGCACCGTGGCCCTGGTCGAGACCGTGGTGGCCATTGCCGCCGCCTTTGGTGCCAGCGGCCTGGCTGACTGGTTCTTTCAACTCGCCCTGCTTACCGCCGTGGTTCTGCCCGCCAGCCTGCTGTGGCTGGTGCTGGCCTGCCAGCAAAAAAAGCTGCTGCAGCGCTGCAGCACGCGCGTGCAGTACCTGGCGGGCGCCGCGCTGGGCGTGGTCTGCGGCCTCTTGGCAGCCATGCTCTACCAGTGGACCACCTTGTCGGCGCAAACGGCCTGGCTGGCCAGCGCAGCGGCCGGGGGCTTCTTGGCAGCGATGGTGGTGGTGGGCCTGCAGTGGCGCGCCCAGGCCCGCACGCCGGCGGCCACCACCGCGCGCCTGGCCGAGCTGCAGGCGCGCATCCGCCCGCACTTCCTCTTCAATGCGCTCAACAGCGCCATTGCGCTGGTGCAGGACCACCCGCAAAAAGCCGAGGCCATGCTCGAAGACCTGAGCGACCTGTTCCGCCATGCGCTGACCGAAAAGCGCGAGGCCTCGACCCTGGCCGAGGAGGTGATGCTGGCGCGCCGCTACCTGTCGATCGAGCAAATCCGCTTTGACGACCGCATGGCCGTGCGCTGGAACCTGGACTCGCGCGCCGATGACGCCACCGTGCCGCCGCTGTTTTTGCAGCCGCTGGTGGAGAACGCCGTCAAGCACGGCATCGAGCCCAGCCATGGCCATGGCCGCATCAGCATTGCCACGCGCCGGCGGGGCAATATGGTGCAGATCCAGATCATCAACACCACGCCACGCCCTTTTAGCGCCCCCCAGCCCGAGCGGCGCGCCGGCACCGGCACGGCCATCCTGAATGTGAAAAAGCGCCTGCGCCTGCTCTACGACCTCGAATACGACTTCAAGGCGACGAGCAAGGACGGCATCTACATGGTGCGCATCAGCATCCCCGCCTGAGCGGGGGCAAATACACGACGGCCGGTGTTGGCAGGCGGCACCGGGCTCCGCTAGCATAGCGGCCATGCGAGTATTGATTGTGGATGATGAAGCGCTGGCCCGAAGCCGGCTGCGGCGCCTGCTGGTCGAGATAACACCAGCGCCCAGCGCCGTGCACGAGGCCGCCAACGCCGCAGAGGCACTGCAGGCGCTGGCCAGCGCCTCGGCGCAGAGCCTGCCCTTTGATGTGCTGCTGCTGGACATCCATATGCCGGGCCACAGCGGCATGGACCTGGCGCGCCAGCTGCAGCAGCAGCCCACAGCCCCCGCCGTGGTCTTTGTCACCGCCCACCCGGAGCATGCGCTGAGCGCCTTCGAGGTCAATGCCGCCGACTACCTGACCAAGCCGGTGCGGCGCGAGCGCCTGGCCGCTGCGCTGCACAAGGTGGCCCTGGTCGCCCAGGCCCATGCGCTGCGCCAGGCGCCGGCCCAGACCGAGCCGGATGCCGAGACCGACACCTTGCTGATCACCGACCGGGGCCGCACCGAACGGGTGCGCCTGGCCGATGTGCTGTATTTCAAATCCGAGCTGAAATATGTGACCGTGCGCACCGCCACCCATGCCTACCTGTGGTCGGGCAGCCTCAATGATCTGGAGACGCGCTTTGCCAAGCGCTATTTGCGCGTGCACCGCAATGCGCTGGTCGCGCCTTCTGCAATACGCTGCCTGGAAAAAGCCTGGGGTGGGGACGACAGCGACGGCTGGCAGCTGCGCCTGTTTGGCATCGAGGATGTGCTGCTGGTCTCGCGGCGCCAGCTGCCGGTGGTGCGGGCCTTGCTGGCCAACAAGGGCAGCGGCCTGCGCGCAGGCGCCTGATACCCGCCCTCTTATGCCTCAGTGTTTGTGCCCGTCGTGGTCCCCATGCGCGTCATTCGCGCCATGGGCCTCATGCTGCGCGGCCGGGCCATGCCCATGGTGGTCATGGTCGCCATGCGCCCAGGTGCTGACCGCGCTCACCACCACCATGCCGATGGCCAGCCAGACCACCTGCTGCACCGTCTGCTTGGCCGTCAGCTGGCGCTGCAGCTGCGGGATCAGATCGGCGAGGGCCACATAGATAAAGCTGCTCGACGCAATGGCCAGAAAGTACGGTAGAAAGTCCGCCAGTGAGCTGACCAGGAAATAGCCGACGACGCCGCCCAGCGCCGTCACCGCGCCCGCGAGCGATAGCTTGAGCAGCGCCACCTTGCTCTGGCTGCGGCTGCCGTTGCCCGACAGCACGACCAGGTCACCCATGTGGTGGGGCACCTCATGGGCCAGCACCGAGATGGCCGCCACAATGCCCAGCCACATATCGGCCATGAAGGCCGAGGCAATCAGAATGCCATCGCCAAAGCAGTGCACGCTGTCGCCGGTCAGCAGCGACCAGCCGCCCGCGCTGTTGTTGTGCGTGTGGCCGTGGTGGTGGTGTGCATGGCCATGCTGGCCATCGGCGTGCTCGCCGTCCGCATGCTCGCCATGGGCATGGCCGCGCTCTTCGGGCAGCGCATGGCGGTGCTCATGGCCGTGGTGCCAGAGCTCCGCCTTGTCCAGCAAAAAGAAAAACACCAGCCCCAGCAGCAGCACCACAAACAGCGCCTTGGGGTTGATCTGGCTCTCGAAAGCCTCGGGCAGCAAATGCACAAAGGCGGTAGCGAGCAAGGCGCCTGCGGCCAGGCTCAGCAGGTGCTGGGCACCAAAGCGGCTGCCCTGGCTGCCAATGCCCGTGCGCATCAGCGCTGCGGCCACCCACACGCTGCCCAAACCGGCAGCAAGGGTCGCCAGCACGATTGCGATCAAAGTCATGAAACCATCCTTCAGCGGGGCCGGGCTTGGCAAAAACGCCGCCAACCCGGGCCGGCCCATCGCTCACCCGCGCAGCCCCCGGGCACCCGTGCCCCCTCCAACATGCCGCGCATGGTAGCACTTTGTTGCAACGCAGTTGCATTAACCGCCCCAAATCCTGTGCGAGTGACAGGGCTTGGGGCGGTGGGTCTGGCACCTGAGCGACTGCCCGCATCAGGCAGCGCTACAGGCATCAGGGTCAGTGCGCTTTTTCCCAGTTCGGGCCAAAGCCGATCTCGGCGATCAACGGCACCTTCAGGTCGGCCACGCTGGCCATGATGGCCGGGATCTCCGTGCGCAGCCATTCCTGCTCGGCAGCGGGCAGCTCGAACACCAGTTCATCGTGCACCTGCATGATGACCAGCACCTCGGGCTTGTCTGCATCGAGCTTGGCCTGCACAGCGACCATGGCCTTCTTGATCAAATCGGCCGCCGTGCCCTGCATGGGGGCATTGATCGCAGCGCGCTCGGCCGCTTTCTTGCGCGGGCCATTGCCGCCATTGATCTCGGGCAGCACCAGGCGCCGGCCGAACACGGTCTCGACATAGCCCTGCGCATGGGCCAGCTCGACGGTCTGGTCCATGTAGCGCTTGACGCCGGGGTAGCGCTGGAAATACTTGTCGATATAGGCGGCAGCGGCCTTGGTCTCAATGCCCAGGTTCTTGGCCAGGCCAAAACTGCTCATGCCGTAGATCAGGCCAAAGTTGATGACCTTGGCATAGCGGCGCTGCTCGCTGCTGACCTGGTCCAGCGCCACACCAAACACCTCGGCGGCGGTGGCGCGGTGCACATCCAGCCCATCGCGGAAGGCGTTGAGCAAGGCCTCGTCACCCGACAGATGCGCCATGATGCGCAGCTCGATCTGCGAGTAGTCGGCGCTGGCAATCAGCTTGCCCTCGGGCGCAACAAAGGCTTCGCGAATGCGCCGGCCTTCGGCCGTGCGCACGGGGATGTTCTGCAGGTTGGGGTCGTTGCTGGACAGGCGTCCGGTGACGGCCACCGCCTGCGCATAGTGCGTGTGCACGCGGCCATCGCTGGGCAGCGCCATCTGCGCGAGCTTGTCGGTATAGGTGCCCTTGAGCTTGGACAGCGAGCGGTGCTCCAGGATCTTGGCCGGCAGCGGGTAGTCCTCGGCCAGCTTTTCCAGCACTTCTTCGTCGGTGCTGCGCGCGCCGGTGGCGGTTTTCTTCACCACCGGCAGGCCCAGCTTGTCAAAAAAGATCTCGCCCAGCTGCTTGGGGCTGCTCAGGTTGAACTGCTGGCCGGCGATCTCATAGGCCTCGGCCTCCAGCGCCAGAATGCGCCGGCCCAGGTCATTGCTCTGACGCGCCAGCTCGGGCGCATCGATGCGCACGCCATTGCGCTCGATGCGGAACAGCGCCTCGCTGGTCTGCATCTCCAGCGCGTAGATGTGCGCGAGGCCGGCATTGGCCTCGATGCGCGGCCACAGCACGCGGTGTACATCCAGGGTCTGGTCCGAGTCTTCGCAGCTGTAGGCTGCGGCCTTGTCCACCGGCACCTGGGCAAATGGGATCTGGCCCTTGCCCTTGCCGCAGAGGTCTTCGTAGCTGATGCCGGTGCGGCCCGTGTGGCGCAGCGCCAGGCTGCCCAGGTTGTGGGGGCGGTCGGCTTCGAGCACATAGGACTGCAGCATGGTGTCATGCGCATAGCCCTGCACGCGGATGCCATGGTTGGCCAGCACATGCTGGTCGTATTTGACATGCTGGCCCAGCTTCTTTTTGCTGGCGTCTTCCAGCCAGGGCTTGAGCTTGGCCAGCACCAGGTCGATGGGCAACTGCTCGGGCACATCCAGGCCTTCATGGCGCAGCGGCACGTAGGCGGCCTCACCCACCTGCACGCTGAACGAGATGCCGACAATGCGGGCCTGCATTTCGTCGAGCGAATCGGTTTCGGTATCCAGCGCGGTCAGCTCGGCTGCCTGCAGCTTGCGCAGCCAGGCATCCAGATCGGCCTCGGTCAGGATGGTGTGGTAGACCACATCGCGCTGCTGGGCCTCGATGGCCACCTCGGTCACGGCGGCATCGGCGCTGTCAAACAGGCCCGCCTGGCCGGAAGCACTGTCGCCCGCCGCCTTGGCCGACGCCGGGGCAGCGGCAGAGCCCAGCGCACGCGCCAGGCCCTTGAAGCCATATTGCTCGTAGAACGGCACCAAGGCCACGGCATCGGGCTCGCCCAAGGTGATGCCATCGAACGCAGGCAGGCCCTGGATATAGTCGTCCAGCGCGCAATCGGTCTTCATCGTCACCAGTTGGCGGCTAAGCGCCAACTGGCCGCTGGCGATGGCATCGCGCAGGTTCTGACCGGCAACGCCCTTGATCGTGTCGGCCTTGGCGATCAACTGGTCGAGCGAGCCGTGCTCCTCCAGCCATTTGGCAGCGGTCTTGGGGCCCACCTTGCTGACGCCGGGCACGTTGTCGACCGTATCGCCTACCAGGGCCTGGTAGTCGACCATCTGCGTGGGCGGCACGCCAAACTCGGCGGTGACGCCTGCGACATCGCGGCGCTTGCCATTCATCGTGTCGATGATGGTCACATGCTCATTGACCAGCTGGCTCAAATCCTTGTCGCCGCTGGAGACGATCACCTGGATGCCTTGCTGCGAGGCCATCTGCGCCAAGGTGGCGATCACGTCATCGGCCTCGACACCGGGCACGGCCAGAATCTTCCAGCCCAGCAGCTGCACCACCTCGTGGATCGGGGCGATCTGCGAGCGCAGATCATCGGGCATCGGCGAGCGCGTAGCCTTGTACTCGGTGTAGAGCGTGTCGCGGAAGGTCGGGCCACTGGCATCGAAAACACAGACCGCGTAGTCGGCCTGTATGTCTTTACGCAACGCCTGCATCATGTTGACCATGCCGCGGATGGCGCCGGTGGCCGGGCTGGCTGGATCGCCGGGAACCGCCCGAAGATCGGGCATGGCATGGTAGGCACGGTACAGATAGCTGGAACCGTCCACCAGCACTAAAGTAGGAGGATTACGCATATTGACATTGTGCCCGGTACGCAAACACCGGGTGACAACTTACAATTGGGCCATGCGCGCAATTACCACTTCTTTCATCGCCCAGGCCCTGGCACTGGTGCTGGCAGCCCCTGCGCTGGCCCAGCAACCCGCAGTTCCTGCCCCGGCGCCTGCGGCGCAACCCGCTGCACAGCCTGCCGACGCGGCGCCCGCCAACGACAAGTACAACCAGAAGGCCGAGTACATCCGGGTGGAAGACGCGGGCAGCCGCATCGACGAGGTGCGCATTGGTGGCCAGACCCAGAGCATCCATGTGCAGCCCAAGGTGGGCAATATGCCCGCCTACGAGGTCAAGCCCACCGACGGTGCCCGCGCCCGCCCTGACGGTTTTGGCGACACCCCAAGCAAGAAGCGCGTCTGGAACATCGGCAATTTCTGAGCGCGATACCAGAGCGAATAGCCCAGCGCCGCGCAGGCTTGCGATAATCGCCCCTTTGCACCCGCCGCTTTGCGGGCCAGGCCAGCCACAGAGGCTGGCCTTGTTTTTGTAGTGACGATATACATCCATGGCTGTTTTCACCGAAGTATCCGACAAGGCTGCCAAGGCCTTGCTCAAGCGCGTCCCGCTGGGCGATTTCGTCTCGTTGCGCGGTATTGAAGGCGGTATTGAAAACACCAACTACTTTCTGACCACCAGCCAGGGCGAGTATGTCTTGACCCTGTTTGAGCGCCTGCGCGCCGACCAGCTGCCGTTTTATCTGTACCTGATGAAGCACCTGGCCAAGGCCGGCGTACCCGTGCCCGAGCCCCAGGCCGATGGCAAGACCGGCGACATCCTGCTGCAGGTTGAGGGCAAGCCCGCGGCCATCGTTGGCAAGCTGCCCGGCAAGAGCCAGCTGGCGCCGCAAGCGGCGCATTGCCAGTCGCTGGGCGAGATGCTGGCCAAAATGCACCAGGCCGCCCTCGACTACCCGCGCCAGCAGCCCAATCTGCGTGGCCTGCCCTGGTGGAACGAGACCGTGCCCGTCGTGCTGCCCTACCTGGACAGCGCGACCGCCGAGCTGCTGCGCAGCGAGCTGGCCTACCAGAACCATGTGGCGCAAAGCTCGGCCTATACCGCGCTGCCGCGCGGCCCGGTGCATGCCGACCTGTTCCGCGACAACGCCATGTTCGAGGGCGAGACCTTGACCGGCATCTTTGATTTCTATTTCGCCGGCGTCGACACCTGGCTGTTCGACATCGCCGTCGTCATCAACGACTGGTGCATCGACCTGGCCACCGGCGCCATCGACCTGACACGTGCTGATGCGCTGCTGGCCGCCTACCAGGCCGTGCGCCCGCTGCAGGCCTGCGAGCGCGAACTGCTCAACGCCATGCTGCGCGCAGGCGCGCTGCGTTTTTGGATCTCGCGCCTGTGGGACTTCTACCTGCCGCGCGAAGCCTCGCTGCTCAAGCCGCACGACCCGACCCATTTCGAGCGGGTGCTGCGCGAGCGCCTGGCCACGCCTTACCAGCTGAAATAAGCGACCTGCTCAAAGCCACGCAGGGCGCGCCCGCGCGCACCATGCCCATATAGGCGCCTGCCCCTTGGGCGCATGGGTTACAGTGCGCCATCCCCTTTGATTTTTTATCGCTGCAGCCCACGCTGCAGCGCGCTGGTGCATGAAACTTCGTATCGCCACTGCCCGCCAGGGTGTTGCCTGGGTGCAAGACGGCTTCAAAACCTTCAAGACACAGGCCCTGGCCCTGACCTCGCTGTTCTTTCTGTCGATGATGGTGATGTCCCTGATCGGCGCCATCCCGATTGCCGGCACCTTTATCGCGCTGGCGCTGCTGCCGGTTTCCACGCTGTGCATGATGATTGGCGCCGCGTTGAGCACGCAGGGCACGCGCCCGACCTTGCCGGTGGTGCTGGCTGCGCTGCGTGTCGACAAGGAGCGGCGCAACGCTTTTGTCGTGCTGGGCGTCTTTTATGCGCTGTCGTTCCTGCTGGTGTTGGGGTTTTCTGCGCTGTTTGATGGCGGCCAGTTCGCGCGCCTGAACCTGATGGGCGGCGAGATCACGCGTGAGATCGTCGAGCAGCCCGCTTTCCAGCAGGCCATGTTCGCCACGATGCTGCTGTACATCCCGCTGTCGCTGCTGTTCTGGCATGCGCCTGGCCTCATTTACTGGCACCGCGTGCCTGCCATCAAGGCCGTGTTCTTCAGCCTGATCGCCTGCAGCCGCAATATCGGCGCCTTCACGATGTTTGGCCTGGCCTGGATGGCTGTAGGCATCGGCTTTGGCATCGCGATGGCGCTGCTGTCAGCCTTGCTGGGCACTTTGCTGGGCGCCTGGGCCGCCGCCGCCATTGCCATTGCCGGCTCGCTGATGCTGGCCGCCATGTTTCTGACCTCGGTGGTGTTTAGCTTTCGCGACTGCTTTGAAGCGCCGGAGCAGACCGACAGCATCGCACTCTGAATCCCACCCGCATATCCCAGCCCGGCCTGTGCCCCACAGCCCGGGCTTTTTTCATCGCTGGGAGCCTTCGCCGTGGTGCAGGCGGTGCAGGTTCGTGCGGTCTTCCAGGCTGGACAGCGCCAGCGCAAACACAATGCCCAGCGCCGCGCCCAGTACCGTGTCGAGCACCCGCTCCAGCGGCATGGCCAAGGGGGCCTGGGGCGAAGAAGCCAGGTGCGTCATCAGCAAGGCCATCGGCGTGACGGTGATCTGGCCCAAGGCGTAGTTGTAGCCAATGCTCACCTCGGTGATGAACTGCAGCGCGACGATGGCAGCGGCAATCCACCAAAACGATGGATCCAACGCCAGAATCAGACCAGCGACCAGCGCGCCCAGCATCGTGCCCACCATGCGCTGCAGCGCCCGATTCATCGTGATGTGCAGATGGCTGCCCTGCATCACCGCGGTGGCACCAATCGCCGCCCAGGCCGGATGCTGCCAGCCAGCGGCCTGGGCCACCCAGGCGGCCAGACCGGCACCGAGCACAATGCGGCCGGCAGCGGCCAGCTCGGCGGGCCAGGGCTGCTGCGGCTGCGCAGGCAGCTGCACGCGCTGCACCGCGTTATGGCGCAGGCCATCGGTGGCCCAGCAGACCAGCGCGGCCAGCAGGCCACCGGCCAAGGTGCCCAAGGTCCGCTCCAGCAGCTGCTGCCCGCTGTGCACTGGCGCCAGTGACGCACCAGCTGCGAACACCACAATCACCGCGCCCGGCCCACCCAGGCGCCAGTGGCTGACGGCCAAGGTGGCCGCTCCCGCCACCAGCGCCAGCACCGAGACCATGCCCTGGGCGGGCATCCCGGCCCAGGAGGCAAGCGATGGCACAAACACCGCCGCGCACAGCATGACCGCGCAAATACCAACGATGCGCATGCGCCGACCGGGTGCGGCAAAACGACCAAACAAGGCGGCCAACGCACCTAGCCCCAAGGGCCCCACCAGCTGTGGCCAGGGCGACAGGCGCGCCACCACCAGGGCCAGCAGCACTGCAAGTGCTGCCTGCATGGCCGCGACCAGCGCAATGTGCAGGGAGGGAAGCGGTTGCAGGCGGACGCTGTCACGCAGCTGGCGCAGCGACAGCAGGTGGCGCAGCGCCTGGTGGCGGCCAATGGCGGGGGTGGACATATCGATCTTGCGGACTGGGGTCATAGACATCCTCGTCTACCCAGCGCCTGACCAACGCGCAAACCGGCCGGCGCAGCGGCCAGGCAGTCTGGCTGGGATAGGAAAGTGGAGACTCACCCGCTAAAAAAGCAGCATGGGCGCCATCCCTGTGCGCGTACAAGGATGGCTCGCGCAGGTCCTGGCAGGGATGCCGGACCGGGACGCGGCAAGGCTGCGCATGCCGATGAGTAAGCGATATAGTATCCTATGCAACTATTAATGGCAAGTCTGAGGTTGGTACCCACTATCCAAAAGCCACCTGCCAGGCTTGCAATGGAGGTTTACACCACCGTCAGCTTGGCCACCGACAGCGCCAGCCACTTGGTGCCATGGCGCGGAAAATTCACCTGGGCGCGCGCATCGTCACCCGTGCCTTCCACCGCCAGCACCTTGCCTTCGCCAAACTTGTTGTGGAACACATGGGCGCCCTTTTTGATGCCATGCGCGGGCTCGGCCTTTTGCGCTGGCACGGGGGTTTTGCCCCACATGCTGGGCGCGGCATCGCCGTAACCACCGCCCGATGAGCGGCCGCCGCCTCCCCCGCCGTAAGCCAGGCTGCCCATGCCACTGCCAAAGCCCGAATGCTTGGGCGTGAGCCATTTGAGCGCGCCTTCGGGCAGCTCATCGAGAAAGCGGCTCCTCACGTTGTAGCGCGTCGTGCCGTGGAGCATGCGCGTCTGCGAGGTGCTCAGGTACAGGCGCTTGCGCGCCCGGGTGATGGCCACATACATCAGGCGGCGCTCTTCTTCGAGCCCGCCGGTGTCGGTCATCGCATTCTCGTGCGGGAACAGGCCCTCTTCGAGCCCGCCGATAAAGACCACATCAAACTCCAGGCCCTTGCTGGCATGCACGGTCATCATCTGCACGGCATCCTGGCCCGCCTGGGCCTGGTTGTCACCGGCCTCCAGTGCGGCATGCGTGAGGAATGCCACGAGCGGCGACAAGGTCTCGCCGGTGTCGGGGTTCACCATCGCCGGATTGGCGGCATCGGGCAGCGGGGTATCGAGCAGCGGGGCATCCGGGTCCAGCCCTTGGCTCACGGGGCTTTGGCCACTGCCTGGCACGCCCATGGCCTGCTGCTCATCAAGCGGTATCGCTATGGCATCCTTGCCAAAGCCTTCCTGCGTGACAAAGCTCTCGGCGGCGGTCACCAACTCGCCCAGGTTGTCGATGCGGTCGGCGCCTTCCTTTTCGCTCTGGTAGTGCTCGATCAGGCCGCTCACCACCAGCATGCGCTCGATGGTCTCGCGCAAGGTCTTGCCCTGGGTTTCCTCGCGCAGCACATCGATCATCGCGACAAAGGACTGCAGCTTGGTGCCCGCCTTGCCGGCGACGGCGGTGACCGCGTCGTACAAGGAGCAACCAGCGGCCTGCGCGCCTTCCTGCAGTTGCTCGGTGGTGCGCGCACCAATGCCGCGTGGCGGAAAGTTCGCCACCCGCATGAAGCTGGTGTCGTCATGCGGGTTCTCGAGCAGGCGCAGATAGGCCAGCGCATGCTTGATTTCCGCACGCTCGAAAAAGCGCAGGCCGCCATACACGCGGTAGGGCACACCGGCATTGAATAGGCTGGTTTCCAGAATCCGGCTTTGGGCATTGCTTCGGTAGAGCACGGCAATCTCGCTGCGCGCAAAGCCATCGCTCTTGATCAGCGACTTGATCTCCTCGACCATCCACTGCGCCTCGGCCATGTCGGTGGCGCTCTCGGACACCCGCACCGGCTCGCCCGGGCCCTGGTCGGTGCGCAGGTTCTTACCCAGGCGGTTGCTGTTGTGGCTGATCAGCGCATTGGCGCTGTCGAGGATGTTGCTGTAGCTGCGGTAGTTCTGCTCGAGCTTGATCTGCTGGCGCACCTCGAACTCACGCACAAAATCCTGCATATTGCCCACGCGCGCTCCGCGGAAGGCATAGATGCTCTGGTCGTCGTCGCCCACGGCAATCACGCTGCTGTGGGACTGGAACTTGCCGCCCACCATGTCGCCGGCCAGCTGCTTGAGCCAGAGGTACTGCAGGCGGTTGGTGTCCTGGAACTCGTCGACCAGCATATGGCGAAAACGGTGCTGGTAGTGCTGGCGGATCGGCAGGTTGTCGCGCAGCAGCTCGTAGGAGCGCAGCATCAGCTCGCCAAAATCGACCACGCCTTCGCGCAGACATTGCTCTTCGTAGAGCTGGTAGAGCTCGACCTTCTTGCGCTCGGCCATGTCGCGGGCCTGCACATCCGACGGGCGCAGCCCCTCTTCCTTGCAGCCGCTGATGAAGTACTGCAGCTGCTTGGGTGGGAGCGCCTCCTCATCGACCTGGAACTGCTTGCACAGGCGCTTGATGGCCGAGAGCTGGTCTTGCGTGTCCAGGATCTGGAAGGTCTGGGGCAGGTTGGCCGATTTGTAATGCGCGCGCAGCATGCGGTTGCACAGCCCGTGGAAGGTGCCGATCCACATGCCGCGCACATTGATGGGCAGCATCGCCGACAGGCGGGTGAGCATCTCCTTGGCGGCCTTGTTCGTAAAGGTCACCGCCAGAATGCCGCCGGGCGTGGCACGGCCCGTCTGCAGCAGCCAGGCGATGCGCGTGGTCAGCACCCGGGTCTTGCCCGAGCCGGCGCCGGCCAGAATCAGCGCATGGCCGCCCTCCAAGGTGGCAGCGGCGAGCTGCTCGTCGTTGAGGCCATTGAGCAGTGGCAAATGGCCAGAACCACCGGCATCGGGCGGCAGCGCAAACAAATCATTCGAATCCATGCCAGCATTGTAGGGAGATCGGCAGGCCGGCGAGGCACCCGCCCGGCAAGCGCTTGGTGGTCTTGCTCACCGCCTGCGCATACTGCAGCGGCCGGCAAGGCTTTTGCAAAGCCGGTGCATGCTGCTAGAATCAGTCACCGGGCCCAAGTTTCTTGTGACCCGGTTTTTTTGTGCCCGCAACAGCGCAAAAAGGGGGCTTCCGACGCGAAGCGCCCTGCTCCGACCGGTCTCCAAGCCAAGCGCCCCATCGCTGCGAAATAGTTCGCTGCGACCTTTTATGGAGCTTGGAATCAAATGGAAATCTTCGACTACGACAACATTCTTTTGCTGCCCCGCAAGTGCCGCGTGGAGAGCCGCTCCGAATGTGACGCCAGCGTTGTCCTGGGCAACCGCACCTTCCGCCTGCCGGTGGTGCCTGCCAACATGAAGACCGTGCTGGACGAGAAGATCTGCAAGTTTTTGGCGCAACACGGCTACTTCTATGTGATGCACCGCTTTGACATCGACAATGTGGCCTTCACCAAGGCCATGCAGTCGCAAGGCCTGTTCGCCTCGATCTCGCTGGGCGTCAAGCAAGCGGACTACGACGTGGTCGACCGCTTTGTCGCCGACGACATCTGCCCCGAATACATCACCATCGACATCGCCCATGGCCATGCCGACAGCGTGAAGAACATGATCGGCTACCTGAAGGCAAAGCTGCCCGAGGCCTTTGTGATTGCCGGCAACGTGGCCACGCCCGAGGCCGTGATCGACCTGGAAAACTGGGGCGCCGATGCCACCAAGGTGGGCGTGGGCCCGGGCAAGGTCTGCATCACCAAGCTCAAGACCGGTTTTGGCACGGGCGGCTGGCAGCTGTCGGCGCTCAAATGGTGCGCACGCGTGGCGACGAAGCCCATCATTGCCGACGGCGGCATCCGCAGCCATGGCGACATCGCCAAGAGCATCCGCTTTGGCGCCACCATGGTGATGATCGGCTCGCTGTTCGCTGGCCATGAAGAATCACCCGGCAAGACCGTTGAGCTCGACGGCGAGCTGTTCAAGGAGTACTACGGCTCGGCCAGCGACTTCAACAAGGGCGAGTACAAGCACGTCGAAGGCAAGCGCATCCTCGAGCCCATCAAGGGCAAGCTGCAGGACACGCTGATCGAGATGGAGCAGGACGTGCAGTCCTCGATCAGCTACGCAGGCGGCAAGCACCTGATGGACATCCGCAAGGTGAACTATGTGATCTTGGGCGGCGACAACGCCGGCGAACATCTGCTGATGTAAGCGCCTTCCTCGCGCGAGCCAGGCCCGGACTGGCTCGAACGGGCACGGCCCGGCAGCTTGCGGGCCATTTTTGCCTCTGCGGCAACGGGCCTGCCTGAAAAAACCGGAGTTGATATCGGTATTTTTCCGAGCAGGCTTAAAAATTAGTGCATAATACAAGGCTTGCTGCAGCGCACTGCTGACAGCAAAAAATGTGGGCTCTTAGCTCAGTTGGTAGAGCAGCGGACTCTTAATCCGTTGGTCGAGTGTTCGAATCACTCAGGGCCCACCACATTTTTAGGCTTGCGATTGACCGCGCAGGCCAACGAAACAAAGCATTTCCAAGGTGCGACAGTTTCGGGCTCTTAGCTCAGTTGGTAGAGCAGCGGACTCTTAATCCGTTGGTCGAGTGTTCGAATCACTCAGGGCCCACCAAGTTCAACGGCCTAGGCTTATCGCCTAGGCCGTTTTTTATTTCCTCGCCCGCCCGTCCCTCAAGCAACGCACCAGCGCGTGCGGTGCGTGATCACCCTGCGCTTGTAGAATGCAGGAATCCGTCCTATCCCATCGCTATTTCTCCTCAGCCCCTACCATGCGTCCCCTGTTCCCCTCCTTGCTCGCCGCCTTTGCGTTTGCAACCGCCTCCAGCGCTTTTGCCCATGTCACGGTCAGCAATCCCTGGGCACGCGCCACGGTCGCGCAGCAACAGGCCTCGGGCGTGTTCATGGAGCTGCGCTCGGCGCATGACAATGCCCAGCTCGTGGGCGTGAAGACCGACGCGGCCAGCAGCGCCGAAGTGCACGAGATGCGCATGGAAGACAACGTGATGAAGATGCGGGCTGTGCCCAGCGTCAGCCTGCCCAGCGGCCAGACCGTAAGCCTCAAGCCGGGCGGCTACCACATCATGCTGATGGGCCTGAAAAAACCGCTGACCGCTGGCGAAAACGTCGACCTGACGCTCGAAGTGCTGCACGCCGACGGCGCCAAGGAGAGCATTGCCGTCAGCGCCCCGGTGCGAGCCCTGGCTCCGGCAGCCAGCGCGCACCCACCGGCATCAGGCGGCCACCAGCACCAGCACTGATGGATTACAGCAGCAGGCCTGATCAGGCCTGTTGTTTATTTGAGCACTAAATAAGCCTTTGTATACAACTCAAGGGTGTACCCGGGGCTTCGCCACATAGCTGCCAAGAAAGCTAGTTACACTTTTCAAGCATGCCCGCGAATAATCTGGCTCAGAGAGCGTACTATAGTTGTGCTCCATCAATTGTTCATTATTAATATATCCGAGATATTGACATATTATTACAAGCTTTGAAAATGGAACGGCGTCCATGCAAGGCATGTCTTGCACGAGCTGCTGTTTCCGCAACGCTTGAAGGTGAATGTGCCAGGGAGAGTTGTTATGTCCGAGTTGATCCTGCATGCCGCCCATTTGAGTGAAGCCCATCAACTGCGCTTTAGCTATTTGTTTGAAGTCGCAGCCAAGCACTGGCGCGACAAACAGCCTTCTCAGACCGCCAAGACCGCCACTGAGTTGTGGGTGATCGACGCCCACAGCGCGCCCGACGCCATCCAGAACCGCTCCAACAGCTCCTTCGTGCTGCTGATCGCCACCGATGACCAGGCCCAGGCTGCGCGCGCGCAGTGGCCTGACCAGATCGATGCCCAACTGCCGCCCGACTACAGCGTGGGGCGCCTGACCCAGCTGCTCGAACATATCAGCGTGCAAGCGCATGGCAAACGGCTGCGTGAGACCCTCAAGACCCGCCGCCAGCACAGCATGACCCTGTCGCATGATGTGCAGGTCAAGAATGCCGATGCCGCCTTCCTCAAGGCCACCGACCTGAACCAGCCCACGCTGGTGGTGGCCGAGCCTGCACCCGAGCCCGTGCTGGAGGCGCCCGCCACAACTGCCACAGCCCCCGCTGCCGCCCTGGGCAACCTGCCCGCTCCGGGCACGCGTTTTCGCATCAAGCGCTGGACCCAGCTGACCGGCAGCATGGCAGGCCAGGCGCACCGGCAGCTGCTGGCCGCGATGATCTCCGGTGACCGCGGTCTGGACGAACTGGCCGAACGCACCCAGCTCGAGCGCGGCGAGATCCTGCGCGTGCTGCAGGTCTTGCGCGGCAAAGGCGTGCTGGTAGAGACGGCAGCACCGGCAGCTGCTGAACCGGTGGCCCTGGCCACCCTTGCACCCCCGGCAACCCACACCGCCGAGCCCGGCCCGGCAGCGGCCAAGCTGGGCCTTTTCCGACAACTGAGCCGCTGGATCCACCAGAACCGGGCCAGCGACCCGCATTGACCACCTGACGGGAGGACCGCATGTACCACCCCATCAAACGCATCGTGCTGCTGGGCCCCATGGGCATCGGCAAGACCACGGCGATCCGCAGCCTCTGCGGCAGTCTGGCCATCGAGTGCGATGTCCCCAACCTGGACAAGCAGGCTCACGCCAAAGAGACCACCACGGTGGGCCTGGATTTTGGCGAAATCAAGCTCGACGATGAGGATACCTTGCAGGTCTACGGCTGCCCCGGCCAGGAGCGCTACGACTTTGTGCGCGAATGGGCGCTGTCGCTGGCCTTTGGTGCCATCGTGATGGTCGATATCCATGAGCCCCAGGCGATGGAGCAAACCATCGATCTGATCCAGCAGTGCCATGCGGCGCCCAATATCCAGGCTGTCGTGGTGCTGATTGCCCGGCCTGCATCGGCCGCGCAGCAGGAGATGTTCACGGTGCGCCTCTCGGCCCATGCCGAATGCGCCGTGCCCGTGCTCAGCGCCGACCCGCGCAACCCCTCGCAAATGCTCGACACCCTGGACATCATCGCCGCGATGCTGCCCGACGAAGTACAGCCCCGCTAGACCGCTCCACACTGCGCTGCCGCCCATACCGCAGCGACTGCAGCGCGCTGGCGCTTGAGGTAAGCTCGGCGCCTGCTGCTAGCGCACCGGGCAGACCCCAGGCTGCAGCAGCCCACGCTCTTTCCCCTTTTTTTGACGACGCTCCCTGCCCACGGCCGGTGGCGCGCAGGCCATGAACCCACCACGCCCCGCAGACGCATCCGCCCAGCCCACACCGCAATGGATTCTGGCGGTCATGCTGGCCCTGCTGGGCATGCTGGGGCCCTTCTCGATCGACACCTACCTGCCCGCCTTTGACGGGATTGCCGCCTCGCTCCAGGCTTCGCCGCTGCAGATGCAGCAGACGCTGTCGGCCTATCTGTTTGGCTTTGCGTTCATGAACCTGTTCCACGGCGCGCTGTCGGACAGCTTTGGCCGCCGCCCCGTCGTGCTGTGGGGGCTGGCCACCTTTGCGCTGACATCGGCCGGCTGCGCACTGGCCCAGACGCCCGAGCAACTGATCGTGTTCCGCGCACTGCAAGGCTGCACCACGGGCGCGGGCATTGTGGTCTCGCGCGCGGTGGTGCGCGACCTGTTCCCCCCCGCCCAGGCCCAGCGGGTGATGAGCCAGATCACCATCTACTTTGGCATCGCGCCGGCGGTCGCGCCGATGATTGGCGGCGTCTTTATCGCCTACGCCAGCTGGCAATCGATCTTCTGGCTGCTCACCGCCATTGGCGCGCTGCTGTGGGCCTACAACTGGCGCCTGCTGCCCGAGAGCCTGCCGCCCGAGAAGCGCCAGGCCTTTGATGTGCGCAACCTGATGCGCGGCTACTGGCAGCTGTGCAGCAGCCCGCGCTTTTTGCTGCTGGCCGCCGCCAGCGGCGTGCCCTTCAACGGCATGTTCATCTATATCCTGTCGGCCCCCACCTTCCTGGGCACCCACATGCACATGCGGCCCACCCAGTTCTTCTGGTTCTTCATCTGCACCATTGGCGGCATCATGCTGGGCGCCTGGGTCAGCGGCCGGCTGGCGGGCAAGATTCCGCCCAAGCGCCAGGTACGGCATGGCTTTCTGATCATGTTCCTGACCTCCTGCATCTACCTGGCGCTGAACCTGGTGCTGCCGCCGCACCCGGCCTGGGCCTTGCTGCCACTGGGCATCTATTCATTTGGCTGGGCCTTGATGACCCCGGTGGTCACCCTGCTGGTGCTGGACCTGCACCCTGAGCGCCGGGGCCTGGCCTCTTCGCTGCAGGCGGTTGTCACCTCGGTGGCCAATGGCATCGTCGCGGGCGTGCTTGCCCCGCTGGTCATGCATTCGACGGTGGCGCTCGCCATCGCATCGATGGGTTTGATGCTGACCGGCCTGCTCAGCTGGATCTATTTTCACCACCGCTGGCCCGATATCGGCCGCCATAACGCGGTCTGAGCAATGCCTCCAACGGCGCTTCGCAGGCGCCGTCATCCACCCAGCGGCCTGAACCAGGCATAAAAAAAGAGCTTCCCGTGGGAAGCTCTTGTTCATCGTGCGATGCGCTGCTTAGCGGCTGCGCTCGGTGCGCTTGCGGTCACCACCAGCGGGGCTGTAGGGACGGCCACCGCGCTCGCCACCAAAGCGGCTGTCACCGCCTGGACGGCGCTGGGCAAAGTCACCACCACCGGCGTGGCGTGGGGCTGCACTGCGCGGGCCCCGGCTGTCAGCACCACGGCTGTCGCCACCAAAGCGGTCGGCACGGCGCTCAGGCGCACGGTCAAAGCTGCGGCCTTCGGGGCGGGGTGCGCGGTCCTGGAAGCGGTCTGCACCACGGTCCTGGACGCGATCGGCGCCGCGCTCCTGGAAACGGTCCGGGGCACGGTCCTGGAAGCGGTCGCCACCACGGTCAGCACGCGGCTCAAAGCGCGGCGCGCGGTCATCGCGCTGCTCGAAACGGGGACGGCTGTCGCCACCACGTGGGCCACCACCGAAGCCAGCGCTTTCGCCAAAACCTGGCTTGCGGCCATAGCCTTCGCCATCACGGCGGCCACCAAAACCACGGTCGGCACCAAAGCCGCCACCGCCACGGCGCTCGCCACCACGGCCAGCACCTGGACGGCCACGGTCACCACCGCGACCTGCGCCGCGAGGGCCGCCTTCGCTGCGGGCGGGGAAGCGTTGCTGCGGCTCCATGCCTGGAATCACTTCCGGCTTGAACTGCTGCTTGGTGTAGGCCTCGATATCGAACACACGGCGGCGGTCGCGGAACTCGGCGAAAGTGATCGCCAGACCCGAGCGGCCAGCACGGCCGGTACGGCCAATGCGGTGGGTGTAGTCTTCGGCCTTCATCGGCAGGCCGTAGTTGAAGACGTGGGTGATGGTGGGCACGTCGATACCGCGCGCAGCCACATCGGTGGCTACCAGGATCTGTACCTGGCCATTGCGCAGCGCCATCAGGCGGCGGTTACGCAGGCCCTGGCTCAGCGCGCCGTGCAGTGCCACCGCAGAGAAGCCTTCTTGCTGCAGGTCGTTGGCCAGGCCATCACATTCCACCTGGGTGGATGCAAAGACGATGGCCTGGTTGATCGAGGCATCACGCAGCCAGTGGTCCAGCAGCTTGCGCTTGTGCTGGGAGTTGTCGGCCCAGAACAGCACCTGCTTGATGTTGGCATGCTTTTCCTGGGGCGAATCGATGGTGATCTTCTGCACACTGGCGCCGTTGTCATGCATCACGCGCATGGCCAACTGCTGGATGCGCGGCGCGAAGGTCGCGCTGAACATCATGGTTTGCTTGCGCTGCACCGTCAGTTGGTTGACTTCGGCCAGGTCGTCCGAGAAGCCCAGGTCGAGCATGCGGTCGGCTTCGTCGACGACCAGGAACTGCACCTTGTCGAGCTTGATCTGCATCGAGCGCTGCAGGTCGAGCAGACGGCCAGGCGTTGCCACGACCAGATCGGCATTTTGCAGCTTGGCGATTTGCAGCTGGTAGGGCATGCCGCCGACGATATTGGCCACGCGCAGACCACGGCAATGGCGCACCAGCTCGATCGCGTCATGGGCCACTTGCTGGGCCAGCTCACGGGTGGGGCACAGAATCAGGGCACCCGGTTGGGCAGCCTTGAAATTGCGCGGGCTCAGCGGGTTCTTGCGCTTGGCGCGCTTGGGGGCTTGTTCGCCACGGGCCAGGGCTTCGGCCACCAGACGCTCGTGCTCGGCGCGCTCAGCGGCTTCGGCCTGGCCTTGCTGCTGGATCAAGGTGTGCAGCACCGGCAGCAGGAAGGCGGCGGTCTTGCCCGAGCCGGTCTGGCTGGAGACCATCAGGTCAGCAAAGTGCTGCGACGCTTCACCGTCGTTGATCATCGCCAGCGGGATGGCGCGCAATTGCACAGCGGTCGGTTGGGTGTAGCCCAGGTCCTTGACGGCCTGCACCAGCTCGGGCGCCAGGCCCAGCTCGACGAAGCCATTGGGCTCTTCAGGCAGCACTTCGGCTTCGGCCTCAGCCACCAGCGCGGTGCTGTCTTCTTGCAAAGCGTCTTCGGCCAGGGCCGACAGGGGAGAGGTATTGACGATATCTTGGGTAGCGTCAACAGTGTTTTGCGCAGGCGCGGCTTCGCCCTGCAGATGGAGGTCTTGCGTCATTTTGAACAATAGCAATAGGTCGGCTCCTGCGCGTTTCGCGACGCAGTTCCGTACCGTTCATGGTTTTAAATACATCAACCATCAAACGGTAACGGCCGTACAAATTGCCGCGGGCTTGTTCAAATCGGCCATGCTGCGAATCGCATGGCCTGGACGCCCAGAGAATGAAGGGAGATGTGCGTATCAACCGCCTGTTTGGCGGGGAAGCGCAAATTATCGCACATTTCGGGTTTTCCCGCATCAATGGAAGGACTTCTGTGTCCCATGCGCCACGAGCCAGCGCAGAGCCTTGGGGAAACGCAAGGACCCGGGTCACGGGGGTTGACCGGGGACATGCTTGTCCTAGGATGGGCCCGACATCATAAAAGGAGACCGCATGACCCGCTATTCACGCACCTGCACCACCATGACTGGCTTTCTCAGCGCCGCCCTGCTGGCCGCTTGCGGCGGCGGCAGCGACAGTCCAGAAGCAGCCAAGGACTCCAGCGACTGCTTCAACGCCGGCTTTTACCGCCAGGACACGCAGATCTACACCAGCCAGAGCAGCCGCTTGAATGGTGCGCCGGCCTCGACCAACCTTGTCTACCAGTGGGTGACCAGCCAGGCGGTAGAGAACGGCATCAACCATATTTACATCAGTCCCGCGCCAGACAACGGGCGCGCCAGCCTGCACTACAGCATCGAGGGCGGTGCGCTGCTCTACCACGGCTACAACGCCTTCAATATTGGCGCCACCAGCCGCCAAAGCCTGGCCCCGCCCCGCCAGTCGCTGATGGCGATGGCGCCCGGCCAGACCACCTCCCAAACCATCGTACAAACGGATAGCCTCTCGACCTCTGCCGGAGAAACAAAGACCGTGACCACGCTGGCCGAGACCCGAACCTACGAAGGCAGAGAAACCATCACCACGGCGCTCGGTACGGTGGAGGCCTGCCGCTTCCTCAGCACGGTTGCGGTCAGCCAGGAAGGCAAACCAGACGAGACCCGAGAGACGCAGGCCACCACCTGGGTGGCATCAGCGGGCCCTTATCGCGGGCTCACGCTCAAGGAGAGCGCCAGCACCCGCAAAGCCGGAAAAACCGACACCTTGGTGACGGAGACCAGCCAGGTCAACCGCTTCGACATCAAGTAGCCGCGGCTACGGGCGCCAGCTGCAGAAAATGCGTCCGGTAGTACCGTAATTCGTCGATCGACTCATGCACATCGGCCAGCGCGGTGTGCTTTTGCGCCTTCTTGAAGCCGGTGACCAGCTCGGGGCGCCAGCGCCGTGCCAGCTCCTTGAGCGTGCTCACATCGACATTGCGGTAGTGGAAGTAGGCCTCCAGATCGGGCATGTAGCGCGCCAGAAAACGGCGGTCCTGGCCAATGCTGTTGCCGCACATGGGCACCTTGGCCTTGGGCACGTAGCGTTTCATGAAGCGCAGCACCTCGGCCTGCGCAGCGGCCTCGTCGATCTGCGAGGCCTTGACCCGCTCTGTCAGGCCGCTGCGGCCATGGGTGCCGCGGTTCCAGGCATCCATCTTGGCCAGCTCCTCATCGCTTTGGTGGATCGCAATCACCGGCCCTTCGACGCGCACGCTCAGATCGGCATTGGTGACCACCAGCGCGATCTCGATCACGCGGTGCTCTTGCGGGTTCAAACCGGTCATTTCACAGTCGAGCCAGACCAGGTTCAGATCGGACTTGGCCAGCTCGGGCACGGGTGCCAGCGGCGTATCCAGGGTGTTCTTGTTTTGCATGGGGGCGATTGTCGCCTATGCCCTACACTGTCCGGTATTCGCCAACCAACACCCCCACTTGTGACTCTATCGCTGCTGTTCACCCTGCTATTCGCGATCGCACTGGCTGCCAGTGTGCTGACCAAACTCTGGCTGGCCAGCCGCCAGATGCGCCATGTGGCCGCCCACCGCGATGCGGTCCCTGCCCTCTTTGCCGACCGCATCAGCCTGGCAGCGCACCACAAGGCGGCTGACTACACGATCGCCAAGACCCGCTTTGGGCTGCTGGGGCTGGCCATCGGCACGGCTGCGCTGCTGGGCTGGACCCTGCTGGGGGGCCTGGATCTGCTCAACGCCAGTCTGCTGGAAGCGCTGGGTGGCGGCATGTGGCAGCAGCTGGCCCTGGTCGCCGCCTTTGCGCTGATCAGCGGCCTCATCGATCTGCCGGCCAGCTACTACCAGACCTTTGTGCTGGAGCAGCGTTTTGGCTTCAACAAGATGACGCCCGGCCTGTGGCTGGCCGACCTGGTCAAAGGCACGGTCATGGGCGCGCTGGTGGGCCTGCCCATGCTGGCCGTCATCCTGTGGCTGATGGGATCGGCCGGCCAGTGGTGGTGGCTCTGGGCCTGGGCCTTCTGGGTGGGCTTCAACCTGCTGCTGATGGTCATCTACCCGGCTTTCATCGCGCCGCTGTTCAACAAGTTTCAGCCACTGGAGGACGAGAGCCTCAAGGCCCGCGTGCAGGCGCTGATGCAGCGCTGCGGCTTTGCGGCCAAGGGCCTGTTTGTGATGGATGGCAGCCGCCGCAGTGCGCATGCCAATGCCTATTTCACCGGCTTTGGTGCCAGCAAGCGCGTGGTGTTTTTCGATACCTTGCTGCACAAGCTCAATGGCGACGAGGTCGAAGCGGTGCTCGCCCATGAGCTGGGCCACTTCAAGCACAGGCACATCCTCAAGCGCATGCTGGGCCTGTTTGGCCTGACTTTGCTGGGCTTTGCGCTGCTGGGCTGGCTGTCGCAGCAGGGCTGGTTCTACACCGGCCTGGGCGTGACGCCCAACCTGAACATCCCGGGCGTGCCCGGCGCCAGCCCCAACGATGCACTGGCGCTGCTGCTGTTCATGCTGGCCGTGCCGGTGTTCAGCAGCTTTGTCTCGCCGCTGATGGCGCACTCGTCGCGCAAGCACGAGTTCGAGGCCGATGCCTATGCCGTCCAGCAGACGCGCGCGGCCGATTTGCAGTCGGCCCTGCTCAAGCTCTACGAGGACAATGCCTCGACCCTGACGCCCGACCCGGTCTATGTGCGCTATTACTATTCGCACCCGCCCGCCGTAGAGCGTATCCGCCACATGCAACAATTGGCCCATGACTGAATCCCACCTGCCCCAACAAGACTGGTCCACCCAAAGCCGCCGCGCGCTGTCCGCCTCCGAGGTGGTGACCCAGCTGAGCCCACTGACCGGTTGGGTGCTGAGCGGTGATGGCGCCGAGGTGGCCATCGAGAAGACCTTCCGCTTTGCCAACTACTACGAGACCATGGCCTTTGTGAATGGGGTCGCGCTGGTGGCCCATACGCAGGACCACCATCCAGACCTGTCGGTGCACTACAACCGCTGCGTGGTGCGCTTCAACACCCATGATGTGCATGGGCTGTCGGTCACCGACTTCGAATGTGCGCGCCGCATCGAAGCCATGCTGCAGCTGGCCTGAGAGACATGGCAAAACCTGCAAGACGCGCCAGCGCGCCCAGCCAGACGGGTACGCAGACGGGCCTGGTCGTGGCCAGCTATGGCCGCCACTGTGTGGTCGAAACCCCGGACGGCGTGCGCCGCATCTGCCACCCCCGGGGCAAGAAGAGCCAGGCCGTGGTCGGCGACCAGGTGCGCTGGCTGGCCCCGCCGCCCGGCCAGGGCGAGGAAGGCACAATAGAGAAAGTGCTGGAGCGGCGCAATGTCTTCTACCGCCAGGACGACATCCGCACCAAGACCTTTGCCGCCAACCTGGACCAGCTGCTGATCCTGATCGCGGCCGAGCCGGTCTTCAGCGAGGTGCAGCTGGCACGCGCGCTGATTGCGGCAGAAGCGGCGCACATCACGCCCATCATTGCGCTCAACAAGATGGACCTGGAAGAGCCCTTTTTGCGCGCCTGGGAGCGGCTGGAGCCCTACCGCACGATGCGCGACCAGGCCGAGGACCCGCCGCACTACATGGTGCTGCCCTTTGCGCTGGAAGGCGCCGACGAGGAAGACCGTGATGCCATCTACGGCCTGCTCGAAGGCAAGACCACCTTGGTGCTCGGCCCCTCGGGCGTGGGCAAGAGCACGCTCATCAACCTGCTGATACCGGGCGCCAATGTGGCGACCAACGAGATCTCGCAGGCGCTGAACACCGGCAAGCACACGACCACCAGCACGACCCTGTACTGGGTGGACGAGGCGCGCAAGACCGCGCTGATCGACTCGCCCGGTTTCCAGGAGTTTGGCCTCTACCACATCGCGCCCACACAACTGGCCGCCTGCATGCCCGACATCGGCGCCCATGCCAAGGAGTGCAAGTTCTACAACTGCACGCATTTGCACGAGCCCGGCTGTGGCGTCATCCATGCGGTGCAAAACGGCCATGCCGAGCTGCCGATCAGCGACAACCGCTACCGCATCTACAGCGAGCTGTTTGACGAGCTCAATCTGAGCGCTTACTGAGCCTGTTACGACAGACCTCAGCCCCGGCACCACTGCTTGGGCAAGGTCTCGGCATGGCCCAGGTCCACATGGGCCTTTAGAAAGTCAAGCACTGCCCGGGTGCGCGACGGCAGGCGCTCGGGCTTGCCGAGGTAGACCGCATGGATGGGTTCCAGCACACCGGTGTTGAAGGCCTCCAGCACCACCTGCAACCGGCCCGCAGCGATATCGTGCCAGGCGTGGAACAGCGACAGCCGCGCCAGGCCCACGCCTTCGACAGCCAGGTTACGCATCACATCGCCATCGTTGACGCGCAGCAGCTCGCCAATGGCGACCTCCACATCCTGGCCCGCCAGCCGGAACGGCCAGTGCGGCACCGTGCGCTGGTAGTTCCAGCCAATGCGCACATGGCCGCCCAGCATATCGGGGTGCGTGGGCACACCATGGGCATCCAGATACGCGGGTGCTGCCACAATGACCTGGCGGGTATGGCCCAAGAGGCGGGCCACCATGTCCGAGGCGGGCAGCTTGCCCCAGCGGATCGCGATATCGGCCCGTGCCTCCATCAGGTCCACCACCTCGTCGGTAAAGCTCAGGTCCAGCACCAGGCCGGGGTACTGCTGCATCAGCCGGCCCACCAGCGGCACCAGGATGGCCTGCCCGGTCGATGAGCTGGAGTTGATGCGCACGACGCCCTTGGGCGTGCTGCGCAAAGATGCAGCCGCTTCGGCCTCCTGCAGATCGGCCAGCACGCGCTGGCCACGCTCGTAGAGCTGGCGGCCCTCGGGCGTCAGCTGCACGCGGCGCGTGCTGCGCAGCAGCAGCTGCGCGCCCAGGCGTGCCTCCATGCGCGCGACGATCTTGCTGGTGGCCGACGGCGACACACCCAGGTGGCGGGCCGCTGCCGAGAAGCTGCCGTGTTCGGCCACCTGCACAAACACCTCCAGCTCGCCGGAGCGGTTGGTCTCGAAGGTCGGGCTGGCGGGAAAAGCAGGGTTGCGCATGGTCAAAAGCGTCATAGCGCCAGATGGTGGTGGCAAATTCTGCCTTTATTTATTCCGTTTGGGAACAAATACCTTTCCACTGTTCCGGCTACACAAGAATCAGGCCGCGCTTCACAATCGCATTCCTCAGTGACGGCCATCCGGCCTTCGCCCCAACACACAAGGAATCCTCCCATGCCTGTCTCATTGCTGGCACTCGCCGCCGGTGCCTTTGGCATCGGCACCACCGAATTCATCATCATGGGCCTGCTCACCCAGGTCAGCCAGGACCTGGGCATCAGCATCCCCACGGCCGGCACCCTGATTTCCGGCTACGCCTTTGGCGTGGCCATCGGCGCGCCCGTGCTCACCCTGGCCACGCGCCACTGGCCGCGCAAATGGCTGCTGCTGGGCCTGATGCTGATCTTTATCGCGGGCAACATCGCTGCGGCCATGGCCCCCAGCTATGGCTGGCTGATGGGCGCGCGCATGCTCACCTCGCTCACCCATGGCACCTTCTTTGGCGTGGGGGCCGTCGTGGCCACCGGCCTGGTCGCCAAGGACAAGCAGGCCTCGGCCATTGCGCTGATGTTCTCGGGCCTGACGCTGGCCACCTTGCTGGGCGTGCCGGCCGGCACCTGGATCGGCCAGCATTTTGGCTGGCGCATGGCCTTTGCCGCCGTGGCCGTGATCGGCGTGGTCGCGCTGGGCATTCTGGCCGCCTTTGTGCCCAGCAAGCTCCAGCAGGCGGCGCCTGTTGCGCTGCGCGATGAGCTGTCCATCCTGGCGAGCACGCCCCTGTGGCTGGGCCTGGGCATGACAGTCTTCGGCTTTGGTGGTGTGTTTGCGCTCTACACCTATGTGGAGCCGCTGCTCTCGCAGATCACCCAGATGGGCAACACCGGCGTGGCGCTGAGCCTGCTGCTGTTTGGCGCCGGCTCGGCCGTGGGCAATATTGCCGGCGGCAAGCTGGCCGACCGGGGCGTGGTGCGCGCGCTATGGATCACCCTGGGCGCCCTGGTGGCCGTGTTGTTGGCGGGCCGCTGGGCCTTTGGCATCTCGGCTGCCGTGGCCATGGCCTATGTGACCGTGCTGGGTGTTGTCGCCTTTGCCACCGTCGCCCCCATGCAGATGCGGGTGATGCAAGGCGTGGGCAGCCAGGGTGCGACGCTGGCCTCCAGCCTGAACATTGCGGCCTTCAATCTGGGCAATGCGCTGGGTGCCTGGGTGGGCGGCAGCCTGATTGCCGGCGCAGGCCTGCTGTCGATCATCTGGGGCGCTGCAGCGCTGTCGGCCATCGGCCTGGTGCTGGTGGCAATGGGCCAGCGCCGCAGCCCTGCCGCTGCACTGCAGACGGCCTGAGCTATTACCCCAGCAGGCGCGCCAAGGTGAGAAGCGCCAAGAGCAGCATCCAGACCACGACGGAGCGCCACACCAGGCCCACCACGCTGCGCAGGTGGGCCACTTCCGGGTCACGGCCGGGGGTGGTGGCGCCATCGCCCTGGATCTGCAGGGGCGCGGCGGCATCGATATCGACGCTGCGGGCGCGCAAGGCCACCCCGCCCAGGCGGATGTCGATGGCACCGGCGGTCGCGGCCAGGATCACGCCATCGTTGTCATTGGGGAAATGCTGGGTCTGAAAGCGCCAGCCGTCGATGGCCTCTTCAAAATTGCCCACCACGGCAAAGCTCAGCGCCGTGAGCCGGGAAGGCAGCCAGTCCACGATGGTCCAGGCCTTGGCCGCAACCGTCTCGAAAGCGCCTTGCACCATGACCGCGGGCTGCACCGATGGGCGCGCAAAGCGCGAGGCGTATTCAGCCATGCGGAAAAACACCGCGCCGGCAGGCCCCAGGCCCAGTGCCGAGCCGATGGAGTAGCAGGCCAGCACGCCAAACACATGGCGGTGCGCGGCCAGCACCGAGTACTCGATCACATGGCGCACGATCTCGCGGCGCGGCAGATCATCGGCGTTGACCTGCTGCCAGTCGGCCAGGTACTGGCGCGCCTGGTCCTCATCGCCGGACTCCAGCGCATGGCGGATGCGCGTGAAATGGTGGCTGAACTGGCGAAAGCCCAAGGTCACATACAGCACCAGCACATGCCAGGCCATCGCTAGGGGCCAGCCCACCAGGGCCACCAGCAGCCAGTGCATGCCCATGGCCAGGGCCGTGGGCAGCAGTACCGCCACGCTCCAGGCCAGCCAGCCGTGGCGCTGCTCGCCGGCATCGAGGTTGCGGCTGAGCCATTGCACCCAGGCCCGCACACCGGCATAAACCGGGTTGTCGCGAGACAGGGATTTGGCCTGCTCCAGCAGCAGGGCCATCAGCGTGGCGAAAAAACTCATGGACAGTGATCATACCGGCTGTGATGTATCACACAAGCCGTTACAAACTAGGAAGCGGGTGGAAAGGCCAAAAACCGGTACAAATTGCGCAGCATGCTGGCCGTTGCCCCCCAGATAAAGCGCTGCTGGCCCGATGCGGGATCGTCATAGGGCATCGACAGCCAGCGCCGGCTGAACTCGGGTGTATCGAGCTGCTGCCAGCGGTGGTGCGCAGGGTTCATCAAGAAGGACAGCGGCACCTCGAACACCTCGTCCACCTCGCCCGGGTTGGCCTGCAGGCTAAGCGGTGGCTGCACCAGCCCGACGATGGGCGTCACCTCAAAGCCCGAGCCGGTCGCGTACTCGGGCAGGCGGCCAATGATTTCAACCCGCTCGCGCGCCAGTCCCACCTCTTCCCAGGCCTCGCGCAGCGCGGTGTCGTTGATATCACGGTCCTCCGGGTCCTGGCGGCCGCCAGGAAAGGCAATCTGCCCCGAATGGTTCGTCAGGCCGGCGCTGCGCTGGGTCAGCAGCACATGCATCTCCTGGCGCTGCACCAGTGCTACCAGCACGGCGGCCTTGGCCGGGGGCCGGTCCGTCCAGCTGCGCTCGCGGAAGATTTCCGGCTCACCGCCATGGGGATGGGCGACAAAAGCCTGGCGCAGCGAATCGGCCCGCAACAGGCGCGGAGCGACCGCCGGCAGGGCCGAGTCGATCTGCACGACCGGCGCGCGGCGCGGGTCCATGATGGACGACACCCGCGCAGCGGCGGCGGGCGGTGATGAAGGCGAGAGGGAGGAGGCGTTAGACATAGACAACAGGCAGCAAGCACGGTGGCCCATGTAAAAAAGCCGCCACAGCTTGCACTGTAGCGGCTTTCAGCACTGGGCTCTGTCGCAGCGTGATTACGCAGCTGCCACAGGTGCTGCCTTGCGTGCTGGCAGCTTTTCCTTGATACGAGCCGACTTGCCGCTGCGTTCACGCAGGTAGTACAGCTTGGCACGGCGCACATCGCCGCGGCGCTTGACTTCGATACCGGCGATCATAGGGCTGTAGGTTTGGAACGTACGTTCCACGCCTTCGCCGCTGGAGATCTTGCGCACAGTGAAGCCGCTGTTCAGACCGCGATTGCGCTTGGCAATCACCACGCCTTCGTAAGCCTGCACGCGCTTGCGCGTACCTTCAACAACGTTCACGCTCACGATAACGGTGTCGCCAGGGGCAAATTCAGGAATGGTCTTGTTCAGGCGAGCAATTTCTTCTTGCTCGAGAATCTGGATCAGGTTCATGGTTTCATCCAACGATCATACGCGCGCCATGAATTTGGCAGCCGCGCCCGGCACGGTGTGCTGGGCATCTGCGGCGTGTTGCTTCTCTCACCATTGAAAAAAGCGGCCGTGTAGAGGATCGTAAAACCGGCAATTATAGCGGTTTTGCCAAATTTACCAAATCGGCACTGGCCAGCAGCTGCTCATCCTTGCGGCTGAGCTGCTTGCGGCTGCGTGCCTGGTCCAGCAGCTCAGGGCGGTAGATGGCCGTGTTGCGCAGGCTTTGCTCGCGGCGCCAGCGCTCGATATTGGCATGGTGGCCCGACAGCAGGGCGGCGGGCACTGGCTCGCCATCCCAGACCTCGGGCCGGGTGTAGTGGGGGCAATCCAACAGACCGTCGAGCGCGGGGTTGAAGCTGTCGAACTGGTGGCTGCCCTCGTCATGCAGCACACCGGGTTGCAGGCGGGCCACGGCGTCAAGCAAGGCCATCGCGGCAATCTCGCCGCCCGAGAGCACAAAATCGCCCAGGCTCAGCTGCACATCGACATGGCGGTCAATAAAGCGCTGGTCCACGCCCTCGTAGCGGCCGCACAGCAAGATGGCACCCTGCGAATCGGACCAGCGCTGCACCTGGGCATGGTCGATACGCTCGCCAATCGGCGAGAACAGCACCAGCGGCGCGGGCTGCGCCTCGGCACGCGCTTCGCGGATGGCGGCCAGGCAGTCGGCCAGCGGCTGGGCCATCATCACCATGCCGGGGCCGCCGCCAAAGGGGCGGTCATCGACGCGGCGGTAGTTGCCTGGGGCGTAATCGCGCGGGTTCCAGCACTGCACCGCCACCTGGCCGCTGCTGTAGGCACGGCGCGTCACGCCCACCTCGACAAAGGGGCCGAACAGCTCGGGGAACAAGGTGATGATGTCAAAGCGCATAGAAATTCTCCCCGCTGGCGGCCTGCGTGTCCGGCACGATCAGTAGTCCGGCTGCCAGTCGACCGTGATGCGCTTGGTGGGCAGCGAGACCTCGTCGACAAAGGCGCCGACAAACGGAATCAGGCGCTCCTGCGTCTTGCCGTCTTCTTCGTAGTTCAGCACCAGCACGGTCTGGGGGCCCGAGGCCATCAGGTCGCTCACGGTGCCCAGCGCCACGCCTTCACGGTTGACCACGGCCAGACCCAGCAGGTCCACCCAGTAGTACTCGCCGTCATCGGTCTTGGGGAAATCGGCGCGCGAGATGAACACCCGCGCACCTTTGAGTTTTTCGGCCTGGTCGCGGTCGTCCACGCCCTGGGCCCAGCCCACCATGCCATCGCCATGGAAACGCGCTTGGCGCATCTCGAGCTGAGCAACGCCCTGGAAGTGGCGTGCGCCCTTCTCGGGCGGCTGGATGAACCACAGCTTGGATTTGAGCAGCGCCTGCGGGTCGGGGCTGAGGGCAATCACCTTGAACCAGCCCTTGACGCCCCAGGCATCGGCAATGCGCGCCACTTCAATGGCGTCATCGGGCAAGGTGGCAGGGCTTAACAACAACTCGGTAGCGGGCATGGCAGTTCAACAGGGCAATAAAAAACGGGCCGCAGTGCTCATCGCAGCAGCGGCCCGCATGCACGAATGGTACCGAAGCACCACCCGTGATGAGAGAGGCAAATTAAGCAGCCTTGGCAGCAGCTTGCTTGACCAGACGGTCCACGGTGGTGGAAGCCTGAGCACCAACGCTCTTCCAGTAAGCCACGCGGTCCAGAGCAACGCGCAGGCCTTCAACGCCTTCCTTGGCCAGTGGGTTGTAGAAACCCACGCGCTCGATGAACGAGCCGTCACGGCGCACGCGCTTGTCAGCAACGACGATGTTGTAGAACGGACGGGCCTTCGAGCCGCCGCGGGAGAGTCGAATAACGACCATAATAATCCTTCGGGTGGTTAGTTTTCTTACCACGTTTGAGACACGCAACTAGCCACCCGGCCAGCGACACGCAGTAAAGCCGCAAATTATACAAACTTATTTCAACCATGCCAAGTGTTCGTGCCAGCATCCCTCAGGATCTCCCCGCCATCACCCGCATTTATGCCCACCATGTGCTGCATGGCACGGGCAGCTTCGAGACCGAAGCCCCCAGCGAAGCAGAAATGTCCCGGCGCCGTGACGAGGTATTGTCGCGCCAGCTGCCCTACCTGGTCGCCGAGGACGCCGACGGCCAGATCCTGGGCTTTGCCTATGCGAACTGGTTCAAGGCCCGGCCGGCCTACCGCTTCTCGGCCGAGGACTCGATCTATGTGGCCGATGGGCAACATGGCCGGGGCCTGGGGCGCCTCTTGATGAACGCCTTGATCGACCACTGCGAGGCAGCTGGCGTGCGCAAGCTCATCGCCGTGATCGGGGACTCCAACAACGCCGGCTCGGTCGGTGTGCACCGCGCAGCCGGTTTTACCCAGGTGGGCGTGATGCGCTCGGTGGGCTGGAAATTTGGCCGCTGGTTGGATATCGTGATGATGGAAAAAACCCTGGGCGATGGCGACAACAGCGCCCCCACCACCTAAACACCCCCCCACCCTATGAGCCACCCCATCACCCACGCGATGCCGCGCAGCAAGAGCAAGACCCTCGCCACCTGGCTGGCCTTTCTGGGCGGGCCTTTGGGCCTGCACCGCTTCTACCTGCATGGCCTGGGTGACATGGTCGGCTGGATGCTGCCCATCCCCACAGCGCTGGGCCTGTATGGCATGGAGCGCATTGCCAGCCATGGCATTGACGACCAGGTCAGCTGGGTTCTGGTGCCGCTGCTGGGCTTTACCATTGCGGCCTGCGCACTGACGGCCATCGTCTACGGGTTGATGGCGCCCGAGAAGTGGAACGCCCGCCACAACCCCGGCCTGCCCGAGGACGCGCTGCCCGGCCGCACCCGCTGGATGACGATCTTCGGCATCGTGGCCTCGCTCTTGATCGGCACCACGATCCTGATGGCCAGCCTGGCCTACAGCTTTGAGCATTACTTCCAGTACCAGATCGAGGAAGCGCGCAAGATTTCGCAGTAAAGGGATAACTGTGCAAGGTCAGCGCGATTGCTCATTCACCTGCAGATGCGTGCGGAGAAAGCCAAACACCTGCGCCTCATAGGCCTGCGGCGCAAACTGGTGCAGATCCACATGCGCCGCGCCCGGCACCAGCCATAGCGGTTGCGGCGACTGCTGCGCCTGGCTTGCGGCCTCCGCCATCTGCCGGGTTTCAGCGGGCGGGGTGTAGCGGTCTTGCGTGCCGCCCAGTACCATCACTGGCCGGGTCCAACCGGCCAGGCGGTCGATAGGCCGCAGCTGGTGGGGATCCAGGCCCAGGCGCAGCGGCATCTGCCAGAGCAACAACGGCGTGGCAATCGGCGCCAACGGGGTCAAGGAGCCCAGCACCGCACGCACCCGGTTGTCCACGGCGGCCACCATGCTCGGGAACACGGCTTCGAGCACCACCGCATCGGGCAGCCGCGCCAGCTCCGCCATCAATAGCCCGGCGCCGCCGAGCGATGCGCCGATCACTGCCACCCTCTCCGTCGGCTGCTGCGCCTGCAACCAGGCCAGCGCAGCGGCAATGCCCAGGCCCTCCCGGGGCCCGAAGGACAGTATCTCCCCATCGCTTTGGCCATGGGCCGGCAAATCGATCAGCAGCACCCCATGGCCGCGCGCATGCAGCGCCAGCGCCCGGGGCAGCATCGCACGCCGGTCAGCGCGCACACCGTGCAGCAGCAGCACGGCACCCTGCCCGGGCGTGCCCGCTGCATACCAGCCCCGCACCATGCCTTGCGCCGTGGCGATCTCGACGGCGTTGGCACCCAGCGCCGCCGGGGGCTCAGCGATCTGCTGGCGGTAGGGCTGCGAAAGCCAGCCTGCCGCCCACCAGGCCAGCGCCAGTACCACCAGCATCAATACGGCCAGTGCAGCCGCAACCCAGGCCAGCGGATGCAGCGAAAAGATCGAAGGGGTCAGTGCGGGGTCGGTCATGCCTTGGCCAAAAATCAAAACGGCTGGCAGATCATATCCGCCAGCCGCCTTTTGGCTATCGCACTGCGACCATCAATAGAGCTGCAGGCTCACCCAGTAGGCAAAGGCCGCCACAAAGGCGCTGGCCGGGATGGTCAGCACCCAGGCCCAGACGATATTGCCGGCCACACCCCAGCGCACTGCGCTCATGCGCTGGGTCGAGCCCACGCCGACGATGGCGCCGGTGATGGTGTGCGTGGTCGAAACGGGGATACCCAGCGCAGTGGCGATGAACAAGGTCATCGCGCCACCGGTTTCGGCGCAGAAGCCGCCGACGGGCTTGAGCTTGGTGATCTTCTGGCCCATGGTCTTGACAATGCGCCAGCCACCAAACATCGTGCCCAGTCCAATGGCCGCATAGCACGAGATGATGGCCCAGGCAGGAGGATCGGCATCGTTGGGCGATGCGTAGCCGGTGGACAGCAGCAGCAGCCAGATGATGCCGATGGTCTTTTGCGCATCATTGCCGCCGTGGCCCAGGCTGTAGGCACCGGCAGAGACCAGCTGCAGACGGCGGAACCACTTGTCGACCCGGCCCGGCGTGGTGCGGCGGAACAGCCAGGCCACGATCACCATCATGATCGAGCCGAGCAAAAAGCCCAGCACCGGAGAGACAAAGATGAAGGCCACCGTCTTCCAGATGCCGCTGGCGACCAGCGCGCCCGAGCCCGCCTTCGCAATCACCGCGCCCACGATGCCGCCGATCAGCGCATGCGAGGAGCTCGACGGGATGCCGTAGTACCAGGTGATCAGGTTCCAGGCGATGGCGCCCACGAGGGCGCCAAAGATCACATGGGTGTCGACAATGCCCGGGTGAACAATGCCTTTGCCGATGGTCGCCGCCACGCTCAGGTGGAAGACAAAGATCGCGACAAAGTTGAAAAATGCCGCAAACACCACCGCTTGGGTGGGCTTGAGCACGCCAGTAGAGACAACGGTCGCAATCGAATTGGCCGCGTCATGAAACCCGTTCATGAAGTCGAACAAGATGGCCAGCGCCACCAGCACGACAATCACCCACAGGGCTGTTTGCATCGGTTCCATGGAAGTTCAGTCTCCTGCTTGCTGCAACGGATCAGGAGTTTTCCAGGATGATGCCTTCGATGTGGTTGGCCACATCCTCGCACTTGTCGGTGATGGTCTCGAGCAGCTCGTAGATGGCCTTGAGCTTGATCACCTCGCGCACATCGGGCTCCTGGCGGAACAGCTTGCTCATCGCCGAGCGCATCACGCGGTCGGCATCGCTCTCGAGGCGGTCGATCTCTTCGCAGGTCTTGATGGCCGCTTCGGTGGTCGAGGGATCGGCAATGCGGTCGAGCATCTTGACGGCATCACGCACGCGCTCGCAGCACTTGACGCTCAGGTCCGTCAGGCGGGTGATTTCTTCGGTCATGTGGCGCACATCGTAGAGCGCCATGGTCTCGGCCGAGTCCTGGATCAGGTCGGCCACATCGTCCATGGTGTTGATCAGCGAGTGGATCTGTTCACGGTCGATGGGGGTGATGAAGGTCTTGTGCAAGGTGCGGTTGACCTCGTGGGTCACGCGGTCGGCAGCGCGCTCGGCATTGTCCACGTCCTGGTTGTATTTTTCGCGCAGATGGGGGTCGTTGTAATTGGCCACCAGTTGGGAGAACGCGTGGGCCGCTTCAACGATGCGGTCGGCGTGCTGGTTGAACAGTTCGAAGAAATTGCCTTCGCGCGGCAAGAGTTTGCCAAAGAGCATGGGTGCACCTATTCGGTTTCAATGCAAAAAAGGGAAAAACCTGCGCACACCCGGCCGGAATCTGGCTTGTCAGCCCCGGCTCCCTGGCCCTGCCGCCACCCTGCAACTCCTTGAATTGCCAGCGGTGTCAGCGGTTTGCAGTGCGCAAAATCTGTCATTCACGGCGCATTGCTGCACTGCAAAATTCACCAATTTTAAATGCAATTGTCATTTCTTTGTCGCATTTGAGGCCGCGACGCCGAAAACAGCGCAGCCCGCGCCCTGCCCGCCGCGCCTGGTACAGAGGGAGAACGGCAGCGCTGGCGCTGTCTCCCAAAGCGCGCTACCTTGCGCTTGCCGCCATCGGCTCCCACCGTGTTTTTGCGGGGCGATGGCCAAATGCCTGCGCCAACCGGCAGCAATAAAAAAAGCACTGCCGGGCAGTGCTTGGGGAGTGCATGCGCGCTGCCGCTATTCACCCAGATAGGCGGCGCGCACCTTGGGGTCGGCCAGCAGCTGCTGGCCCGGGCCGGTCATCGTGATGATGCCCGACTCCATTACATAGCCCCGGTCGGCAATGGCCAGCGCGCGGCTGGCGTTCTGTTCCACCAGCACGATGGTCACGCCCATCGCATAGACATTGCGCACCACCTCGAAGATCTTGTCCACCATGATCGGCGACAGGCCCATCGATGGCTCATCGAGCAGCAGCAGCTTGGGCTGCGCCATCAGCGCGCGCGCCATCGCCAGCATCTGCTGCTCGCCGCCGGACATGGTGCCCGCCAGCTGGTCCTTGCGTTCGCGCAGGCGCGGGAAGATGTTAAACATCTTCTCGATATCGGCCTGGATGCCGGCCTTGTCCTTGCGCAGGTAGGCGCCCAGCATCAGGTTGTCGGTGATGGTCTGGCGCGTGAAGACGCCCCGCCCTTCTGGCACCATCACCAGGCCCTTGGCCACCAGGTCCCAGGCGCCCCGGCCCTTGAGGTTCTCGCCCAGAAACTCGATCTGCCCGTCATTGATGGCCTGCGTGGCCGTCACCGCCTTCATCGTCGTGGTCTTGCCCGCACCGTTGGAGCCGATCAGCGATACCAGCTCGCCCTCATGCACCTCGAAATCGACGCCCTTGACGGCCTGAATGCCCCCATAGGCCACTTTCAGCCCTCGCACCTTCAGCAGTACGGGGTTGGATGTCTTGTCAACCATGCTCAGTGTCCTCCGGTGCCCAGATAGGCCTCAATCACTTTTTCGTCTTTCTGCACCTCGGCGGGCGACCCCTCGGCCAGCCGCTTGCCGTAGTCGAGCACGGTCACCCGGTCGCACAGTCCCATCACCAGCTTCACATCATGCTCGATCAGCAAGATCGTGCGGTTGTCGTTGCGGATGCGGTCGATCAGCTCGCGCAGCTGCACCTTCTCGGTCGCATTCATGCCGGCGGCGGGCTCGTCGAGCGCAATCAGTTGCGGGTCGGTGGCCAGCGCGCGCGCAATCTCCAGGCGGCGCTGGTCGCCGTAAGACAAGGTGCGCGCCTTGTAATCGGCATAGCGCTCAATGCCCACATAGGCGAGCAGCTCGCGGGCACGCTCGGCAATGGCCCGCTCCTCGGCCTTGAAGCCCGGTGTGCGAAAGATCGCGCCCAGGAGGCCCGAATGGCTGCGCACATGGCGGCCCACCATCACGTTCTCCAGCGCCGTCATGTCGGAGAACAGACGGATGTTCTGGAACGTGCGCGCAATGCCGGCCTTGGCCACCAGGTGCACGGCCTTGGGCTCGTAGGGCTTGCCAGCGAGCTCAAAGCTGCCGCTGTCGGGCGTGTACAGGCCGGTGATCACATTGAAGAACGTGGTCTTGCCCGCACCGTTGGGGCCGATCAGGCCATAGACCTGGCCGCGCTCGATGGTCAGACCCACATCCGAGAGGGCCTGCAAGCCGCCAAAGCGCTTGGAAATACCTGCCACCTTGAGTGTAGGAGCTTGTGTGTTCGTCATGCTCGTCTCTCCTGCTCAGTCTTTCTGGATCGCGCTCTTGCCATGCTCGGGTGCCGGCCACAGGCCGCGTGGGCGCAGCAGCATCACCACGATCATCGCCACCGCAATCAAGAGCTGGCGCAGGATGGAGGCATCCAGACGGCCATCGGTCATCTGCTGCAGCGGGCCGGCCACATAGCGCAGCACCTCAGGCAGCGCCGACAGCAGCACGGCACCCAGAATCACACCGGGGATATGGCCCAGGCCGCCGAGCACCACCATGGCGACGATCATGATCGACTCCATCAGGCTGAAGGACTCGGGCGAGACAAAACCCTGGAAGCCGGCAAACATCGCGCCGGACACGCCACCGAACGTGGCACCCATGCCAAAGGCCATCAGCTTGAGGTTGCGGGTGTTGATGCCCATGGCCTTGGCGGCAATCTCGTCCTCGCGGATGGCCATCCAGGCGCGGCCGATGCGCGAGTCCTGCAGGCGGTAGCAGATCACCACACTGGCCACGACCAGCAGCAGGAACAGGTAGTAGTACAAGGTGACCGACGAGACCGTGTAGCTGCCGATCTCCAGCGGCTTGGCAAAGTCAAAGCCAAAGATCTTGATCGAGTCGATCTGGCCCAGGCCCTTGGGCCCATTGGTGATGTTGACGGGCTGGTCCAGGTTCAGCATGAAGATGCGGATGATCTCGCCAAAACCCAGGGTCACGATGGCCAGGTAGTCCCCGCGCAGCTTGAGCACCGGAAAGCCCAAGATCATCCCCGCTATCGCCGCCAGCAACGCGGCCAGCGGTATCACCAGCCAGATGGAGGTGTGCAGGCCATTGGGGAACATGGCCTTGAAGCCTTCAAAGGTCTCGGCCAGGTGGGGCGAGGCCATCAGGCCCAGCATATAGGCGCCCACCGCGTAGAAGGCCACATAGCCCAGGTCCAGCAGGCCGGCAAAGCCCACGACGATGTTCAGGCCCAGGGCCAGCAGGACATAGAGCAGTGCCAGGTCGGCAATGCGCACCCAGGCGTTGCCAAAGGACTGCAGGATCAGCGGCAATACCAGCAGCGCAATCGCGCCCACAATGAACTGTGCTTTGTTGTTCTTCATGCTGTTCCCCTTAAGCCCGATCGGCCACCCGCTCACCCAGCAGACCCGAGGGGCGCAGCGTCAGCACGATGATCAGCACGATGAACGAGAAGATATCGACATACTGGCTGCCCAGCACGCCTCCGGTGAGCTGGCCGATGTAGCCCGCGCCAATGGCTTCGACCAGGCCCAGGATCATCGCACCCACCACGGCGCCGGCCAGGTTGCCGATACCGCCAAACACCGCCGCAATAAAGGCCTTGAGGCCAGGCAAAAAGCCCATGGTGTGCTGCGCCGTGCCGTAGTTCGAGGCCCAGAGCACGCCGGCGATCGCCGCCAGCACCGCACCGATCACAAAGGTGGCCGAGATCACCATGTCGGGCTTGATGCCCATCAGCGCCGCCACGCGGGGGTTCTCTGCCGTGGCCCGCATCGCGCGGCCCAGGCGAGTGTAGTTCACCAGGTACATCAATACCGCCAGCACCACGGCCGTCACGCCCAGCACCAGGATCTGGGTCGGCGTGATCACCGCACCGGCCAGGTCAAAGGGCTCCATCGGCAGCAAGGTTGGATAGGGCTTGTAGTTGGGCTTCCAGATGATCATCGCCAGCGTCTGCAGCAGGATAGACATGCCGATCGCGGTGATCAGCGGCGCCAGGCGCGGGCTGTTGCGCAGCGGCCGGTAGGCCAGCTTCTCGATGGTGAAATTGAGCACCGCCGCCACCACACAGGCAATGAGCGTCGCTATCAGCAAGATGACCCAGCCCGGCGTTCCCGGCATGGCCTCCTGCATCACGCCGATGATGCTCCAGCTGGTCAGCACCCCGATCATCAGCACTTCGCCGTGCGCGAAGTTAATCAATTGAATAATGCCGTACACCATGGTGTAGCCCAAGGCTATCAAAGCGTACATGCTGCCCAATACCAGACCATTAATGATCTGCTGCAGCAAAATATCCATACAACCAACCCTTCAGCTTGGAACCACAACAGCGAAAACTGCATGAAACGGGGGTCTCCCGCGATGCAGCCGCCTCTAACCGCGATAACAGTTTTATGCGGATCGAAACAATTCTATAGACGCGCCCTCAGTTTTTCGGCGACTAGCCCGCTAGCGCTTTCCCTAGTGACCCATGCGCAAACTGCATGAATACAGGTGAGACCGCAGCGACCACCTAGGGAATTTACTAGGTATCGATTCAACGAATCGCCACACACTTTTTACAATTGATGCCGCAAACACAATAATCAAATAAGTGGCTGCGTCTCGCGGCTGGGACACTGGTGTAAATACCTATATCGGCTTTAAGTTGCATAAACAACCAAATACACAGGCTGGCGAACAGGCATAAAAAAACGCGGCCTGGGCCGCGTTCTAGGAAGAGGTCGATCCGCGTTTAGAGCTTGCCCGCCATCTCGGGCACAGCCTCAAACAGGTCGGCCACCAGGCCGTAGTCGGCCACGCTGAAGATCGGCGCTTCTTCGTCCTTGTTGATCGCCACGATCACCTTGGAGTCCTTCATGCCGGCCAGATGCTGGATCGCGCCCGAG
>NZ_QETI01000017.1:0-95420 GCF_003105075.1 Comamonas sp. JNW | reverse complement strand
CAGCGAGCAGGCCCTGGGCCTGGGCGGCCTGGCGCAGCAGCTCGGTGCAGGCGCGCTGGCGCAGCTCCAGCGGGTCCAGCAGCTCATCGGCATCGCACAGCGCAATGCCGTTGACCTGGGCAGCGGCCAGCGCATCGCGCGGGGCGCCCAGCGGCGCCTCGATGCGGGGCAGGCTGAGGGCGGCGGGGCTGTCCTGGCAGCTGCAGGCTGCGCTGCCACAGCCACCCGTGGAGGTGTGCAGATCGGCGTTCATGGGCGGCCTCCTGGCTGCTTGTTGGACAGGTTCAGACGGCGCGCACGCACCAGCTGGTAGGGGCGTGCCAGGTAGGCCACGGAGGCGAAGCCGCTCCAGACATGCACCAGGCGGCTGAAGGGGAAGAGCAGGAAGATTGTCATGCCCAGCACCATGTGCACCTTGAACGGCCAGTCCAGCGCCACCAGGCCTGCCGCATCGGGGCGGAAGGTGACGATACGCTGGGCCCAGTCGGCCAGCACCAGCATCGCGTGGGCATCGGCCCGGTGCGAGAACGAGGCGGGCAAGGTGGCCAGGCCCAGCACCAGCTGCACCCACAGGATGATGAGGATGGCCAGATCGGTGCGGTGGCTGGTGCGGCGGATGCGCGGATCGGCAATGCGGCGGTGCAGCAGCAGGCTCAGGCCAATAAAGCAGACCAGGCCGGCGGTGCCGCCGGAGATGATGGCCAGCATCTGCTTTTGCGGCGCGGTGATCAGCCACTCATACATGAAGTGCGGCGTGAGCAAGCCCACCGTGTGGCCGAACAGCAGAAACAGAATGCCGATATGGAACAGGTTGCTGCCCCAGCGCAGCTGGCCGGCGCGCAGCATCTGCGAGGAGTCGCTCTTCCAGGTGTACTGGTCGCGGTCAAAGCGCGCCAGGCTCCCCATCAGAAAGACGGCCAGGCAGATGTAGGGATAGACGTTAAACAGGAAGTTGTGCAATGCAATGGGCATGGCGGTCTCCTCGGGGTTCAGCGGGCCGCGCCAGCGGGTGGCTGGCGCCGCGTGATGTGGATGGGTTGGGCGCTGCCCGGTGCGGCCTGGCCCTGGCTGTTGCAGCCGCCAAAGGCGGCGGGCTCTTCCCAGCTTGCGTCCAGCGGCTCGTCGGCGGGCAGCGGCGCAGCAGGGGTGTCGGCCACCAGCGGCTGGCCGGCCAGATCGAGCACGGCGGACAGCACGGCGGCGTAGTCGCTGTGGCGGCGGCCGAGTGCCGCAGCGATGGACTGCAGGATGTGCGCAAACTCACCGATGAAGGCGCGCGCCTCCAGGGTCGGCTGGGTGGAGGCGAACTCCAGCAGCACCGTCAGGTGGTCGGGCAGCTCGGTGGGGTCGAGCAGCAGGCCGGCCTGCTCATAGGTCTGGACCAGGTCGACCATCGCCGGGCCCCGGTCGCGCGAGTCGCCATGCACATGCTCGAACAGGTGCAGCGCAGTGCCACGGCCCCGGTCAAACAGGTCCACATAGATGGCCTCGGCATCCATGCCTTCGGCCAGCAGGCGGTCCATCAATGCGTCCAGCTCGCTGCGGCGCACATGGCCCAGCGCGTTTTCGGCGTTGAGCGCCGTGTGGATGTCGACCAGGTGGCCGCGCATCGCGGCGTCGGGGTAGCGCAGCAGGTGGGCCAGTGCGCGCAAGGTAAAGCTGATGCTGTCTTTCATGTCGTCTCTCCTCACAGGCTCGCCTGGATCGGGATGGTGCGTTTTTTCTCGCTGCCGAACAGGCTGGTGTCGGTCACGCCTTCGCTGCAACCGTTGCCAAACGAGAAGCCGCAGCCGCCGCGCACATTGAAGGCGTTCTCGGCATATTCGCGGTGCGTGGTGGGGATCACAAAGCGGTCTTCGTAATTGGCAATGGCCATGGTCCGGTACATCTCCTCGGCCTGGGCCACCGTCAGCTCGGCCTGCTGCAGTGCGGCCTCGTTGGGCAGGCCATCGACATGCTTGCCGCGCTGGTAGGCGCGCATGGCCAGCATGCGCTCCAGCGCGCGCACCACCGGCACCGTATCGCCTGCGGTGAGCAGGTTGGCCAGGTACTTGACGGGGATGCGCAGCTGGTTCACATCGGGCAGCTCGCCATTGGCGCTCACATGGCCGGCCTGGGCGGCGGCGGTGATGGGAGACAGCGGCGGCACGTACCAAACCATCGGCAAGGTGCGGTACTCGGGGTGCAACGGCAGGGCCACCTGCCAGTCCACCGCCATCTTGTAGACGGGGCTGCTCCTGGCCGCGATCAGCCAGGCCTCGGGGATGCCATCGGCCCGCGCCTGGGCGATCACTGCCGGGTCGTTGGGGTCGAGGAAGATATCGAGCTGGGCCTGGTACAGGTCCTTGTCCTGGGTGACGCTGGCCGCTGCTTCGATGCGGTCTGCGTCATACAGCAGCACGCCCAGGTAGCGGATGCGGCCCACGCAGGTTTCGGAGCAGACCGTGGGCTGGCCCGCCTCGATGCGTGGGTAGCAGAAGATGCACTTCTCGGCCTTGCCGCTTTTCCAGTTGTAGTAGATCTTCTTGTAGGGGCAGCCCGAGACGCACATGCGCCAGCCCCGGCATTTGTCCTGGTCGATCAGCACAATGCCGTCTTCCTCGCGCTTGTAGATCGAGCCGCTGGGGCAGCTGGCCACGCAGGCGGGGTTGAGGCAGTGCTCGCACAGGCGCGGCAGGTACATCATGAAGGTGTTCTCGAACTGGCCGTAGATGTCCTTTTGCACCTCGTCAAAGTTCACATCCTTGCTGCGCTTGCTGAACTCGCCGCCCAGGATCTCTTCCCAGTTCGGGCCCCAGACGATCTTGTCCATGCGCTGGCCGGTGATCAGGCTGCGCGGCCGGGCCGTGGGCGCTGCCTTCATCTCCTTGGCAGTTTGCAGGTGCTCGTAGTCGAAGGTAAAGGGCTCGTAGTAGTCGTCGATCTCGGGCAGGTTGGGGTTGGCGAAAATCTTCATCAACAGCTGCCATTTGCCGCCCTGGCGCGGCGCGATGGAGCCATCGGCCTTGCGGACCCAGCCGCCATTCCAGCGGTCCTGGTTTTCCCATTCCTTGGGGTAGCCGATGCCGGGTTTGGTCTCGACGTTGTTGAACCAGGCGTACTCGACGCCGGGGCGGTTGGTCCAGACGTTCTTGCAGGTGACGCTGCAGGTATGGCAGCCGATGCATTTGTCCAGGTTCAGGACCATGCCGATTTGTGCGCGAACCTTCATGTTGGGTTCTCCGTGGGGGTTGGTGTGGGGGTCGGTGCGAAAAGCATGACCAGGGCCGATGCGGCCTCCTGGGCATGCACAGCGTGGGGCTCGCCCGCGGCGATGTGGCAAAAGTCACCCGGCGCCATGGCCAGCTGGCGGCCCATGGTCTCGAAGACGAAGCGCCCTTCGATGCACTGGATCACCATGCGCTCTGGCACCTGGTGGCTGTGCAGCGACTGGCCGGCCTGCAGCACCAGGCGGAAGATCTGCAGACCGGGATCGCGCACCAGGGTGTACGAGCGCGCCTCGCCCAGCGCGGCCGCCAGGGGCCGCGCCGAGAAGACGGCGCCAGCAGGGGTGTGGGTCAGTGCCATGGCGGGGACTCCTTCTGCGTGGCGCTCAGGGGTTCTCGCCCTGGGCCTGGTAGGCGGCGGCCAGGTGGTCATCGCGCGGCGTGTCCAGCCAGTCCACCTTGGCCATCTTGCGCACCACGACGAACTCGTCGCGGTTGGTGCCGATGGTGCCGTAGTAGTTGAAGCCGTAGCTGTACTGCGCGTAGCCACCGATCATGTGCGTGGGTTTGAGCACAATCCGCGTGACAGAGTTGTGGATACCGCCGCGCACGCCAGTGATCTCGCTGCCGGGCGTGTTGATGATCTTCTCCTGCGCGTGGTACATCATCACCATGCCGGGTTTGACCCGCTGGCTGACGACCGCCCGCACGGCCACTGCGCCGTTGAGGTTGAACATCTCCATCCAGTCGTTGTCCTCGATGCCGGCGCGCTGGGCGTCCTCCTCGCTGATCCAGGCCACCGGCCCGCCCCGGTTGAGCGTGAGCATCAACAGGTTGTCGGTATAGGTGCTGTGGATGCCCCATTTCTGGTGCGGCGTGATGAAGTTCAGCTGGATCTCGGGGTGGCCATTGGGCTGGATGCCCTGCATGCCGGCCGTGGCCTTCATGTCCACCGGCGGACGGTAGCTGGAGAAGCCCTCGCCAAAGGCCACCATCCAGGGGTGGTCCTGGTAGAACTGCTGGCGGCCGGTGAGGGTGCGCCATGGGATCAGCTCATGCACATTGGTGTAGCCGGCGTTGTAGCTCACGGTCTCGCTCTCGATGCCGCTCCAGGTGGGCGAGCTGATGATCTTGCGCGGCTGCGCCTGGATATCGCGGTAGCGGATCTTCTCGTCCTCGCGGTAGATCGCCAGGTGCTTGTGCGCGCGGCCGGTCACCTTCTCCAGCGCCTCCCAGGCCTTCACCGCCACATGGCCATTGGTCTCGGGGGCCAGCTGCAAAATCGTCTCACAGGCATCGATATCGCTCACGATGCGCGGGCGCCCCTCGGTCACGCCCGGCTCGGTGGTCAGGCCATTCAACTGGCCCAGCTGCTCAACCTCGGTGCCGGTCTGCCAGCCAATGCCCTTGCCGCCATTGCCCAGCTGGTCCATCAGCGGGCCCAGTGCGGTAAAGCGCTTGTAGGTGTTGGGGTAGTCACGCTCCACCACGGTCACCTGCGGCGCGGTCTTGCCGGGGATCAGCGCGCATTCGCCCTTTTTCCACTCGGCCACGCCATAGGGCTGGGCCAGCTCGGCGGGGGTGTCGTGCATCAGCGGGGTCAGCACGGTGTCGCGCTCCACGCCCAGGTGGCCCACGCAGACCTCGCTGAAGGACTGGGCAAAGCCCTTGTAGATCTCCCAGTCCGAGCGCGATTCCCAGACCGGATCGACCGCGGCCGACAACGGGTGGATGAAGGGGTGCATGTCGCTGGTGTTGAGGTCGTTCTTCTCGTACCAGCTGGCCGTGGGCAGCACGATGTCCGAGTACAGACAGGTGGTGCTCATGCGGAAGTCCAGGGTGACCAGCAGATCGAGCTTGCCCTGGGGCGCATCGGCATGCCAGGTCACCTCTTCGGGCTTGGCGTCATCGGGGCCCAGGTCCTTGCCCTGCACGCCGTTGTCGGTGCCCAGCAGGTGCTTGCAGAAGTACTCATGGCCCTTGCCGCTGGAGCCCAGCAGGTTGCTGCGCCAGACAAACAGGTTGCGCGGCCAGTTCTCGGGCGCATCGGGGTCTTCGCAGCTCATCGCCAGGCTGCCGCTTTGCAGGCCTTGGGCCACATAGTCGCGCGGCGCCAGGTTGGCGGCATCGGCGGCGGCCGCTATCGACAAGGGGTTGGTCTTGAGCTGCGGCGCGCTGGGCAGCCAACCCATGCGCTCGGCGCGCACGTTGTAATCGATCATGCTGCCGCCGTACTGGCTGCGGTCGGCCAGGGGGCTGACGATCTCTTCAAGGCCGAGCTTCTCGTAGCGCCACTGGTCGGTATGGGCGTAGAAGAAGCTGGTCGAGTTCTGCTGGCGCGGTGGGCGTGCCCAATCGAGCGCAAAGGCGAGCGCCGTCCAGCCGGTCTGCGGGCGCAGCTTTTCCTGGCCCACATAATGCGACCAGCCGCCGCCGCTTTGGCCCACGCAGCCGCAGAGCATCAGCAGGTTGATGACGCCCCGGTAGTTCATGTCGCAGTGGTACCAGTGGTTCATCGCCGCGCCGATGATGACCATGGACTTGCCCTGGGTCTTGTCGGCATTGGCGGCAAACTCGCGCGCCACCAGGGTGATCTGCTCGCGCGGCACGCCAGTGATGCTCTCGGCCCAGGCGGGCGTGTAGGCGGCATCGTCGTCGTAGCTGGCAGCGCCGCTGCCCAGGCCCCGGTTGATGCCGTATTGCGCGGCCTGCAGGTCGAACACGGTGGCCACCAGGGCCTCGTGGTATTCGCCCTCGCTGCCCAGGCGCAGGCGCACGGCCGGCACCTTGGCGCGGCTCACATCGCCTTGCTGTTCGTTGGCGGTGAAGTGCGGCGTGGCAATGCCGCCAAAGTAAGGAAAGCCGACATCGACAATCTCATGGGCCTGGCTGCCATCTTCCAGCACCGAGAGCTTGAGGCGGACCTCGTCGCCATGGCGCGCTTCCTTGGACTCCAGGTTCCACTTGCCCGCGTCGCCCCGGCCCTCGGCGCCCCAGCGAAAGCCGATCGAGCCATGGGGCAACACGGCGCGGCCCTGGCTGTCAAAGGCCATGGTCTTCCACTCGGGGTTGTTGTCCTGGCCGAGCTTGCCGTTGAAATCGCTGGCGCGCAGGTAGCGGCCAGGCACCTGCACTACGCTGCCATCGGCCAGGGTCTTGCTCTCGAGCAGCACCAGCATCGGCAGGTCGGTGTAGCGGCGCGCGTAGCCGTCAAAGTAGTCGCTGCGCTTGTCGAAGTAGAACTCCTTGAACGCCACATGGCCCATGGCCATCGCGAGCGCCGCATCGGTGCCCTGCTTGGGGTGCAGCCAGACGTCGGAGAGCTTGGCCACCTCGCTGTAGTCGGGGGTGACGGCCACGGTCTTGGCGCCCTTGTAGCGCACCTCGGTGAAGAAGTGGGCATCGGGCGTGCGCGTCTGCGGCACGTTCGAGCCCCAGGCAATGATGTAGCTGCTGTTGTACCAGTCGGCCGATTCGGGCACATCGGTCTGCTCGCCCCAGACCTGGGGGCTGGCCGGCGGCAGGTCACAGTACCAGTCGTAAAAGCTCATGCAGACGCCACCGATCAGGCTCAGGTAGCGGCTGCCGGCCGCGTAGCTGACCATGCTCATCGCCGGGATCGGCGAGAAGCCAATGATGCGGTCCGGCCCGTGTTGCTTGATGGTGTAGACGTTCGCAGCGGCCACCAGCTGGTTGACCTCGTCCCAGGTCGAGCGCACAAAGCCGCCCAGGCCACGCACCTGCTGGTAGTCGCGGCGCGCGGCATCGTCCTGTGCAATCAGGGCCCAGGCATCGACCGGCGTTTTGGCCACCTGGAGCGCCGCGCGCCAGCGCTCGAGCAAGCGGCCCCGCACCATCGGGTACTTGACCCGGTTGGCGCTGTACAGGTACCAGCTGTAGCTGGCACCCCGGGCGCAGCCACGCGGCTCATGGTTGGGCATGTCCCAGCGCGTGCGCGGGTAGTCGGTCTGCTGGGTTTCCCAGGTGACGATGCCGCCTTTGACATAGATCTTCCAGGAGCAGGAGCCCGTGCAGTTGACGCCATGCGTGCTGCGCACGATCTTGTCATGCGCCCAGCGGGCGCGGTAGGCGTCTTCCCAGGTGCGGTCTTCGCCGGTGGTGCGGCCGTGGCCGCCGGCAAAGCTCTCCTTGGGCAGGCGAAAGTGGGTGAGTCGGTCGAGGAAATGGCTCATAACGGTTCTCTTTCTCGTGGGGTCCAGGCTCTGGGGCCTTTAGCAGGGCATCGCGGCGTTGCGGCGGGCATAGCACCACCAGGTCACCACGGCGCACAGCAGATAGAAGGCAGAAAAGACCCACAGCGCGGCCTCGGGCCCGCCGGTGGATGCGATCGAGCTGCCATAGCTCTTGGGAATGAAAAAGCCGCCATACGCACCCAGTGCGCCGGCAAAGCCGACGGCGGCGGCGCCCAGCACATTGCCTTCCTTGAGGGCGGCGGCCTGCGAGGCCGCATCCTTGCCTGCGCCTTGCGTGGCCAGCTGGTTGAAGATCACGGGGATCATGCGGAAGGTGGAGCCATTGCCGATGCCGGTGGTGACAAACAGCACCAGGAACATCAGAAAAAAGCCGGTGAAGCTGCCCGCTTGCGGCCCCCAGGCCAGCGCATAGCTGCCCGTGCCCTTGGGCAGAAACCACAGCACGCCCAGCACGGCCAGCGCCATCACCAGAAAGTTCCAGAACGTGACCACGCCGCCACCGACCTTGTCGGCCAGCCAGCCACCAAAGGGCCGCACCAGCGCGCCCACCAGCGGGCCCAGCCAGGCGTAGGCCAGCGGATTGACGGCGGGGAACAGGCCCTTGATCAGCAGCGGAAAGCCGGCGGCAAAGCCGATGAAGGAGCCAAAGGTGCCCAGGTAGAGCAGGCACATGATCCAGTTGTGGGGCTGCACAAAGATGGCGGCCTGCGCGGCCACTGAGGCCTTGGCATCGGCCACATCGTTCATCCCGAACCAGGCAACGACCGAGGTCAGCGCAATCCAGGGCACCCAGATGAAGGCAGCGTTCTGCATCCAGACCTCGACCTGCACCCCGCCCTGGGTGATGGTCTGCGGCTCACCGCCAAAGATGCCCAGCAGACCGACGGTGACGACGATGGGGCTCAGGAACTGCACCACCGACACGCCCAGGTTGCCCAGGCCGGCATTGACACCCAGCGCCGAGCCCTTGCGGTCCTTGGGGAAGAAGTAGCTGATGTTGGCCATGCTGGAGCTGAAATTGCCCCCGCCCAGGCCGCACAGCAGCGCCAGGATCAGCATCGTCGGGTAGGGCGTGGCCGGGTCCTGCACGGCCATGCCGATGCCGATCGCCGGGATCAGCAGGCTGGCAGTCGAGATCGCCGTCCAGCGCCGGCCGCCCACCAAAGGCACCATGAAGGAGTAGAAGATGCGCAAGGTGGCGCCCGACAGCGCAGGCGCGGCCGCCAGCCAGAACAGCTGGTTGGTGGAGTACTGAAAGCCCAGGCCCGGCAGGCTGACGGCGACCACGCTCCAGACCTGCCAGACGGCAAAGGCCAGGAACAGCGCCGGCACGGAGATCCACAAATTGAGCTTGGCGATGGCCTCGCCCTCCTTTTCCCAGAAGGCCTTGTCCTCCGGGGTCCAGATCGTCAAGGTGCTGCCGCGGCGCGGCGCAGAGGGGGTGTTGCTTGTCATGGAGAGTCTTTCCAGCAGAAATCGATGGCGGCTGTCACGCCTTGCGGCCCGCAGCGGGGCCCATCACATCGGTGCGGCGCACCTCGGTCCAGTACATCCAGATCAGCGAGACCCAGACCACGCCATAGAGCAGCATGAAAGCGCTGGAGCGCAGGCCCGTCAGATCGAGCAGCAGACCGAACAGGATCGGCAGCACAAAGCCGCCCAGGCCGCCGGCCAGGCCCACGATGCCGCTGATGGCACCGATGTTGTCGGGGTAGTCGTTGCCGATGTACTTGAAGACGCTGGCCTTGCCGAACGCAAAGGCCACGCCCAGCACACCCATCAGCGCGGTGAAGCTGTAGACGTTCAGGCCCAGGTGGAAGGTCCGGGGGCCGTTGACCGTGGCAACGGTGAAATCGGTCTGCGGGTAGCTCAGCAGGAACAGGCAGATCCAGCTCACCCACATCACCCACCAGGTGACCTTGTGGGCGCCGTATTTGTCGGACAGCACACCGCCAATGGCGCGCAGCACGCCGCCGGGCAGCGAAAAGCAGGCCGCGAGCAAGGCGGCGACGCGGATGTCCAGGCCGTACTCGCCCACGTAGTACTGCACCATCCACAGCGCCAGCGCCACATAGCCACCAAAGACGATGCTGTAGTACTGGCAGTACTTGAGCACGCGCGGGTCCTTCAAGGCCTGCAGCTGGTCGACAAAGCGGACGTTGCTGGCCACCAGGTGGCGCGGGTCATGCGCGCTGAACAGCCAGAACAGCACCACGGTGCCCGCCAGAATGGCCGCGTAGACCTGGGGCACCAGCGCCCAGCCGCCCGCCACCAACAGCGCCGGCGCAAGAAACTTGTTGACGGCCGAGCCGGAGTTGCCCGCGCCATAGACGCCCATGGCCATGCCCTGGCGGCTCTTGGGAAACCAGCGCGCCACATAGGGCGTGCCCACCGAGAAAGAGCCACCGGCGAGGCCGACAAACAGGCCGATGACGAGGAACTGCCAGTACTGCGTGGCGTAGGCCATGAGCCAGACGGCCGGCACGGTGACGGCCATCAGCACGGTCATCACGGTGCGGCCGCCAAAGCGGTCCGTCCAGATGCCCAGCGGCACCCGCACCAGCGAGCCCGAGAGCACCGGCATGGCGGTGAGCAGGCCAAACTCGGTCGCGTTCAGGCCCAGTTGCTGCTTGAGCGGGATGCCGATGACGCCGAACATCATCCACACCATGAAGCAGACCGTGAAGGCCAGCGTGCTGACGGCGAGCACGCTCCAGGCCTGGCGCGAGACAGCGGGAGGGGCAGTGGCGGAATCCATGGTGGGGGCAGATGTTGTTGGTCTGCCTCTACTGTGCTGCGCCAGCGCGCAGCGCACCATCCACCGGTTAGCGCATCAGGCCGCGCCGCAAGAACGATGGCCTGCGCCCTGCCATCGTTCTGAAGAACTATGGCGCCGCTTTTCTCGGCAGCGCCTGATGTGCATCAAACCGGCCATGCAGCCTGGCCGGCATGATGCCCGGTTGCTCAGGCCAGATCGACCTGCATGCCCACGGCGCGCAGCTTGTCCACCACCTCATCGATATGCGCCTTGCTGCGGGTCTGCAGCACGATGTCGATCTCGGTGTTTTGCGCGGCCAGCTTGGTGAAGGCGCGCTGGTGGTGCACCTCTTCGATGTTGGCGCCCGCCTCGGCCACGATGGCCGTGATGCGTGCGAGCATGCCGGGCACATCGCGCGAGCTGATGCGCAGGCGCGCGAGCCGGCCCGAGCGCACCATGCCGCGCTGGATGATGGAGGCCAGCAGCAGCGGGTCGATATTGCCGCCCGACAGCACCAGGCCCACCTTCTGGCCGGCAAAGCGCTCGGGGTAGCGCAGCAGCGCCGCCAGCCCCACCGATCCCGCGCCCTCGACCAGGGTCTTTTCAATCTCCAGCAGCATCAGCACCGCCTGCTCGATATCGCTCTCCTCGACCAGCACCAGGTCGTCCACCGTGCGGGCGACGATCTCGCGCGTGATCAGGCCGGCCGTCGCCACCGCAATGCCTTCGGCCATCGTCGAGACGCCGACGGGCAGGTCCTGGTGCTGCACCGCATTGACCATGCTGGGAAAGCGCGAGGTCTGCACACCCACCACCTGGATGCCGGGCTTGACCGCCTTGGCGGCGGTGGCCATGCCGGCAATCAGGCCCCCGCCGCCGACGGCGACCAGCAGGGTGTCCAGGTCGGGCTGGTCTTCGAGCATCTCCAGCGCCAAGGTGCCCTGGCCGGCTGCAATGTCGGCATCGTCAAAGGGGTGCACAAACACCAGCTTCTGGTCCTCGGCCATCGCATAGGCATGGGCGCGGGCCTCTTCCAGCGTGTCGCCATGCAGCACCACCTCGGCACCAAAACTGCGCGTGCGCTCGACCTTGACGCCCGGCGTGAAGCGCGGCATCACGATCACCGCCCGCACACCCAGCTGCTGCGCATGGTAGGCCACGCCCTGGGCATGGTTGCCCGCGCTCATCGCAATCACGCCCCGTGCGCGCTGCTCGGCGTTGAGCTGCATCAGCTTGTTGCAGGCACCGCGCTCCTTGAAGGCCGCCGTGAACTGCAGGTTCTCGAACTTGAGGTAGACCTTGGCGCCCACGATCTGGGACAGGGTGTGGGAGTACAGGCACGGCGTGCGCTCGACCTTGCCTTGGATGCGCTGGGCGGCGTCGCGGATGTCTTGAATGCTGAGCATGGGATGACTCGCTGGAGGGTGGGCCGCCCGGCCAGGGGGCGGCAGTGGTGATGGGTGCCGTATCCGTGTTGCCGGGCGTCAGTCGGCGCTGGGCGGCTGGTAGACATGGTCAAAAAACGCCTGCTCCAGCGCCACCGCGCGGCTGAAATAATCGGCCGCCTCGGCACGCACGTCGGGCTCGATGCTCTCGCCCATGCGGTCGAGCTCGGCGCGCAGCCAGCCGACAAAATCGCGGAAGAAGTCATTGGCGTGCAGGCTGATCCATTCGGCATGTTCAAAGCGCGGCGGCAGGCGCTGGCCGGGCTGGTCAAAGCCGTCCAGGTACAGGCCTTCGGCCACGCAGAGCACGGCCAGGCAGTTGGCGTATTTCTGGCTGCGCGCAGCCTGCCCCATCAGCGCCTGGAACTGCACGGTAGGCAGCGTCAGCGGCGGCGTATCGCGCTCCTGCTGGGACACGTCCAGCGCGTCAAAACTGCGCTGAAAGTAGGTGTTCTCGTCGCTGGTGATCATCGCCGCAAACTGCGCCAGGCGCACGCGCGGCGCAAAGCTATCGGCGCTGGCGATGGCCGCGCCCAAGAGCGCCACGAACTGGTTGATGAACTGGTAGTCCTGCACCAGGTAGCGGCGCAGCACCGCATCATCAAGGCTACCGGCCCGCATCTCGTCAATGAAGCGGTGCTGGATGCAGGCATCCCAGACGGGCTGGTTCAGCGCTTGAAGCGATTCGGAAAAACGGTCGGTCATGGTGGGCGGCAGGGGCTGCAACGGCAAAGAGGGCCATTGTGCCGCAACAGCCTTGTGCCTGCGTACCACCCTTGTGATGCGCTATGATTTTTGCACATCCCCACCCTCTCCCTCTGTTACCGAAAGACGAGCATGACCTCTGCCATCGACCGCCGCCATGTCGGCGCCCGCCTGTCCGAAATCGCCATCCACAACGGCACCGTCTACCTGGCCGGCCAGATCCCCGAGAACAACCCCGGTGCCGATATCGTCACCCAGACCCAGGAAGTGCTGGGCCATATCGACCGCCTGCTGGGCGAGGCCGGATCGAGCAAGGCCAGCATCCTGCAGTGCCAGATCTACCTGACCGACATCAGCGAGATTGGCCAGATGAACAGCGTCTGGGACGCCTGGGTGACCCCCGGCCACACGCCGCCCCGCGCCACCGTGCAGGCCACGCTGGGCAACCCGGCCTACAAGATCGAAGTGGTGGTGGTCGCCGCCGTCGACAAGGCCTGATCGGGGCGCGCTGGCCCTGCCCAAGAACCTGTTCTAAGGCTGCGCTGAACGCAGCATTCCTTGCATACAAAGCCTGTCTTGCAACTTGCATGGCAGGCTTTTTGCTTGTGTCTCCCAGGCTGCACAAGTCGGTGAACGCTCACGGGTAATCCCTGTTCACTGATCGGTATGTGCATGGGTACATTTTGCATACAAGAAATTTACAACTTGTATACAAACCGAAAAGGAATGCGTATGCGTCGTTTTGTCAGATCGCTATTCGGGCAGGTGGTGGTGGCTCTTATCGTTGGGGTCCTCATCGGCCTGCTGGCGCCGGAGTGGGCCGTCAAGCTCAAACCTTTGGGCGATGGTTTCATCAAGCTCATCAAGATGATCATCCCGGTGCTGGTGTTCTGCGTGGTGGTGCATGGCATCGCGGGCGCAGGCGACCTCAAGCGCGTGGGCCGGGTTGGCGTCAAGGCGCTGATCTACTTCGAGGTGCTCACCACCATTGCACTGGTGTTGGGCCTGGTGCTGGCCTTTGTGTTCCAACCTGGTGCAGGCATGAACGTGGACCCGAGCAAGCTCGATGCCTCGGCCATGAGCGCCTACGCCAGCAATGCCGACAAGCTGACCAGCGGCGGCACGGTCGATTTCCTGATGAAGCTGATCCCCACCACCGTGGTGCAGGCCTTTGCCACCGGCGACGTGCTGCAGGTGCTGCTGTTTGCCGTGCTGTTTGGCTGCGGGTTGACCATGCTGGGCGAGCGCGGCGCGCCGGTGAGCCTGCTGATCGACACCATGTCGCATGTGCTGTTCAAGGTGATGGGCATCATCATCAAGCTCGCGCCCCTGGGTGTGCTGGGCGCGATCGCCTTTACCGTCGGCCAGTACGGCGTGGGCTCGCTCAAGCAGCTGGGCATGCTGGTACTGCTGTTCTATGTGGCCGTCGCCTTCTTTGTGTTTGTGGTGCTGGGCTTTGCGATGCGCGTCTCGGGTTTCAGCCTCATCAAGCTGCTGCGCTACCTGCGTGAAGAGCTGATGGTCGTGTTTGCCACCACCTCGTCGGACAGCGTGCTGCCCCAGATCATGGCCAAGCTGCGCCACCTGGGCATCCGCGACTCCACCGTCGGCCTGGTGATCCCCACCGGCTACTCCTTCAACCTCGATGCATTCTCGATCTACATCACCTTGGCGGCGGTCTTCATTGCCCAGGCCACCAATACGCCGATCTCGATGACCGATCTGCTGACCATCCTGGCCATTGCGCTGGTGACCTCCAAGGGCGCACACGGCGTGCCCGGCTCGGCGATTGTGGTGCTGGCCGCCACCTTGCATGCGATCCCCGCCATCCCGGCCATCGGCCTGGTGCTGGTGCTGTCGGTGGACTGGTTCATGGGCATTGCCCGCGCGCTGGGCAACCTGATCGGCAACTGCGTGGCCACCGTGGCGATTGCCTCCTGGGAAGGCGATATCGACCGCGAGCGGGCCCATAAGGTGCTCAATGGCGAGAAACTACCGCAAGACACGGCACAATCGGAGCTGTCTACACCCCACGCCTGAGCCCATGACTGCTGTCAGCCCCACCACCATTGCAGAACGCGTCGTCGAAGCCATCCTCGCGCAGAAGCTCTCGCCCGGGGAGCGCCTGGGAGAGCAGGCGCTGGCGGACAACTTCTCGGTCAGCCGCACCTTGGTGCGTGAGGCGCTGATGCAGCTGCAGGCGCGCGGCTTTGTGCAGGTGCAGCCGCGCCGGGGCTGGTACGTGGTGCAGCCCAGTGCCGAAGAGGCACGCGACGCCTTCGCCGCCCGGCGCATCATCGAGGCGGGCATCCTGGAGACCGCAGGCCGCCCGATGCAGCAGGTGATCCGCCAGCTGCGCCTGCATATCGACGAGGAGCAGCGCGCGATCCAGGGCGCCGACGCGGCCACGCGCGCCTTTCTGCTGGCCGATTTCCATGTCTGCCTGGCCGAGAACATGGGCCACCGCCTGCTGGCCGATACCCTGCGCGACCTGACCGCCCGCACCACGCTGGCAGCAACGCTCTACCAGTCCGACCACAGCGCCGAGCAGTCCTGCGCGGACCATGCCAGCATTGTCGAGGCGCTGGAGCGGGGCGACGCCGAGCAGGCCCGCGCACTGATGCTGGCCCATATCGGCAACGTCGAAGAAGCGTTGGAGACCACCCCTCCGCCCCCGGAGACTGCGCCTGGCGAGCGCCTGCGTGCCACCCTGAGCCCCGTGCAGCGCTGATGCCCGAACCACGTATACGGCCACGCAAGAGCGGTGGGCCGGGCCGACTCCTCAAGCCTGCCAGGCCCGCAAGCCCGGCCGGCCCGCCCCGGCTGCTGGGCTTTCACAAGCCCTATGGCGTTGTCAGCCAGTTCACGCCCGAGGGGCGCTGGCAAGGCCTGAAAGACTTTATCGACGTGCCCGGCGTCTATGTCGCTGGCCGGCTCGATGGCGACAGCGAAGGCCTGCTGCTGCTGACCAACGACGGCCAGTTGCAGGCCCGCATTGCCGACCCGCGCCACAAGATGGCCAAGACCTACTGGGTGCAGGTCGAAGGCATTCCCGATGCCGCCGCCTTGCAGCAGCTGCGCGATGGCGTGGACCTGAAAGACGGCAAGACCCTGCCGGCCCAGGTGCGCATGCTCGACCCGCAGCCTGCGATGTGGCCGCGCCACCCGCCCATCCGCGTGCGTCAGAGCGTGCCCGATTGCTGGATCGAGCTCATCATCCGCGAAGGCCGCAACCGCCAGGTGCGGCGCATGACCGCTGCCGCCGGCCACCCCACCTTGCGCCTGGTGCGCATGGCCATTGGCCCCTACTCGCTCGCTGGCCTGGAGCCCGGGCAGTGGACGGATCTGGCGCTGTAAAAAGTCGCCGCGCCAGGCATCATTGCGCCAGCAGCGGCAATGCATCCAAAGCCTCTTGCCCCGAGGGAAGGGCCACCGCCTGCCAGCCACCACGCCGGGGCCAAGGCCGGTAGTGCGCCAGCGGCAACACCTCCACCTGCTCGATCTGCCCTTGCAGCTGCGCGCCCAGCGCCTGCAAGGCCTGGCTGCGCTGCTGCGCGCAGGCCTGCACCTGCGCCCACTGCGCGCGCCGCTCGGCCGCGCTGAGGGCCGCCATCGCATGGGGCGCTGGCAGGCATTGCGCCGCAGCCAGCCAGCGCAACGCGCTGAGGTCGCCCGCGCCCAGTTGCTGCAGCTGCTGGGCATAGCGCTGCAGCCCCTCCGGCTCCAGGCGGCCCGCCAATTGGATGTCGAGCACATCGCCTTGCAGCCGGTAGCGCGCTGGCAGGGCGGCGGTCCAGTGGCTGCTGCCGTGGCGGCTACGCATGCTGGCAGCAATACGGCGGCTGCCCTGCACCAGCAGTGGTTGCACCAGCTCCAGCAGGGCCACATCGCGCAGGCGGGCTTGTTCCGGGTTGCGGGCAGGCGCCAGCTGAATGCGGATGGGCTGGCTGTCATAGCCGCGCCATTGCAGGCCCCAGGCCTGCAGCCCGGCCCGGTCGGGCGCCATCAGGCCCATGGCCAGCGCCGCTGGCACAAAGGCGATCGCCGCCCAGATCCACCATTCGGCCGACATGCGGCGGGCATTCCAGGCCTGGCCCTGCCGAAGCAGCGACCAGCCGGTGCTCAGCTGCCCCAGCAGCCAGACCGCTACCAGCACCACGATGGCGCCGGCCAGGCCCGTGCCCATCTGCAGCATCTCGGCCGGGTGCAGGCTGTCGGGCAGCAGGAACAGGACCATCCAGCCGCAAGCCGTCGCCAGCAAGGCCGCCAGCATCGCGTAAAACGGCAGCCACACGGGCGTGCGCAGCCGCCCATCCTCCATCAGCAAGCCTGGATCGCGCAGCGCGCGCCGCCCTTCCAGCATCCAGCCGATGCGGCCCGCTTGCGACAGCAGCACAAACACCAGCCCGCCTGCGGCCACTGCTATCAGCAGCGGCAACCACAGCCACAGCAGCAGCACGCCCAGCGCCGCCATCAGCACCCCGCCCAGCACCAGCAGCGCCGCATGGCCGCGCTGCTGCTTTCCCTCGTTGCTCCCGCCCATTCTTCTCTGCACTCCCTTGTCTCTCATCTCCACCGGCATCCGGCATTCCTGTGCAAGAATGCCCTTTCGCACCCACTAAGCCTGCAAGACCAGCTATGGTTTTGGGAGTATATGAACTGGAGGGGATGGACGCGGCTGCCATACCCCCGCTATAAGAACCTGTTCAAAGGAAACCCCATGCGCCCCTTGCTCAGCCTCTGCCTTGGCCTCGCCTTTCAACTGACGCAACCCCCTGCCCACGCACAGAACATGACCACACTCGCCCTGCACCAGGCAGCGGCTGCCAACAACGGCAGCCGCATCCAGCAACTGCTGCAAAACGGTGGCGCCAGCGCCCTTGATGCACGCGATGCCCAGGGCCGCACGCCGCTGCTCGTAGCCACCCAGAGCAACCAGGTGGCAGCGGCCAGGGCCTTGATCGAGGCCGGCGCCGATGTGAATGCCAAGGACCACATCGAAGACAGCCCCTACCTGTACGCCGGCGCACGCGGCCACCAGGAGATCCTGCAGATGACGCTGGCCCATGGCGCCGACCTGCGCAGCACCAACCGCTATGGCGGCACCGCGCTGATCCCGGCAGCCGAGCGCGGCCATGTCGAGACCGTGCGCACCCTCATCAACGCCGGCGTCGATGTGAACCATGTCAACCGCCTGGGCTGGACGGCGCTGATGGAGGCCATCGTGCTGAGCGATGGCGGCCCGCGCCACCAGCAGATCCTGCAGCTCTTGATCGATGCCAAGGCCGATGTCAACCTGGCCGACAAGGAGGGCGTGACACCGCTGGCCCATGCCCGGCAACGCGGCTATAGCGCGATGGTGGAGATGCTGACAGCGGCCGGTGCGCGCTGAGGCGCAACGTTGTTTTATGCAATACGTTAATAAAAATTAGACTTTTTATAACTATTGCTTTATAGTGAACACCGTCTGAGAGGTATTTGCCGCTGTGCAAGCCTCTTTTTCCCGCTGGTGGGTGGCAGGGCTACTTCCAGCGTTCTTGGCGACATTCGCCTGGTTGGTCTGCAGAGCAGCAGTCAACCGCGTACCTACACGCTCACACAGGCTGCCCAAGCCCGTGATCCTGATTGATACCCATTTCTAAGACTTTTATTTCCATCGGGAAGTACCTCGTTTCCCCGTCGACCCACCAAGCGCCCAATGGCCGCTTTGGCGCATCCTTCTCCTTCCAGCGATCACCGGGCAATGGCAGCTATTGCCGGGTATTCCGCTTCGACAAGACATTCGCCTCTGCAGAAGCGGCGCGCATCTTTGCAGTGACCCAAGGCTGGCTGCAGTCATCCATGCCCAAGCCTCCGGTCTGCTGACCGCGGGGTGGCAACACCACCCCTCCCATTCCTTGGCGACATGGCCTGGTCTGTCCAGTCCGCCGCCACTCCATGCGCACCCATGGTGCAACTTCTTTCAGAAAGGCTCTGACATGAGCAGCAAAATTTATGTGGGCAACCTGCCCTATTCCGTGACCGATTCCAGTCTCCAGGACAACTTCTCCGAATTCGGTTCGGTGACCTCCGCCAAAGTCATGATGGACCGCGATACCGGTCGCTCCAAGGGATTCGGCTTTGTCGAAATGGCCTCGGCCGATGTGGCCCAGGCAGCAATCGACGCGCTCAATGGCAGGTCGGTCGACGGACGCCAGATCGTCGTCAACCTGGCCCGCCCCCGTGAAGAATCCAGAGGCGCGGGTGGCTACAGCAACTCGGGCGGTCGCTCCGACGTGGGCTACGGCCAAGGCGGCTACGGCGGTGGCCGTTACTGAGCGCATCGCATCTTGAAGACCCGGCTGTCGTAGCCGGTTCGATCAGGCCTTACAAAGCGCCTCTCGGTACCGCTGGTACAGAGAGGCGCTTTGTCATGGAGCGGACACGGGGCCGTCCGGGCCGGGCGCAATCGCTCCGGCCTGCGCCAGCAGCTGCGCGATCCAGTCGATGAACACCCGCACCCGGCGCGACAGCTGCGCCCGGTGCAGGTAGAGCACATGCACCGGCAGCGCAGGCGGCGGGTAGCTGTGCAGCACCTGCACCAGCTCGCCCGACTGCAGATGGGCCTGCACGTCATAGCGCGGTATCTGGATCAGGCCCAGGCCCGCCAGCGCGCAGGCGATATAGCTCTCCACATGGTTGGCACCCACAGCCCCGGGCAGCACCATGCTGTGCTCGGCGCCGCCCTCCACCCATTCCCAGGCGGCAGGGCGCCCACTGGTGGGCGAGTTGTAGTGCACGCTCTGGTGGCCTGCCAGGTCAGCCGGTGTCTGCGGCGTGCCCTGCCGGGCCAGGTAGGTGGGGCTGGCGCAGTTGATCAGTTCCATGCTGCCCAGCGCCTTGGCCACCAGCGAGCTGTGGGCCAGCGGTCCCACGCGCAAGGCGCAGTCGATGTGCTCCTGCACCAGGTCCACCGCCCGGTCGCTGGAGCCCAGATCCACCTCCAGCCCCGGGTGCTGCGCCAGCAGCGCTGGCAATGCGGGGGCGACGATCAGCCGCGCCACGCGGCTGGGCACATCGATGCGCAGGCGCCCGGCCACGGCATGCGATTGCGGGCGAAAGCGCTGCTCGAGGTCCTGCATCTCATCAACCAGGCTGCTGGCGCTATCAACCAGCGCCTGGCCATCCAACGTCAGCGCTACCTTGCGTGTGGTGCGGTGGAGCAGGCGCGTGCCCAGCCGGGCTTCCAACTGCTGCACCGCCAGCGACACGGTGGGCCGGGGCAGCGCCAGCTGGTCGGCGGCCTGGGAAAAGCTGCCGGTCGCGGCCACACGCAAAAAGATGCGCAGCAGGTCAATGCGGTCCATAGCCCGGATCCTGCACATTCATTGTTAATAAATTCTGGATAAACATGGAATAAATTCTATATTTATCTTTGTTTCGTGACCAATTACGCTGAACAGCTCTGACCTATCCCCAAGGAGCTTTTCATGTCCAAACCCCAACACAGCCTGCAGGGCAAGACCGTTTTGATCGCCGGCGGTGCCAAAAACCTGGGCGGCCTGCTGGCCACCGACTTTGTCCAGCATGGCGCCAAGGCCGTGGCCATCCACTACAACAGCGCAGCGAGCAAGGCCGATGCCGAGCAGACGCTGGCAGCGCTGCAAAAGCTGGGCGCCAAGGCGGTGATGCTGCAAGGCGACCTGACCACGGCCGCCGCCGTGGAGAAGCTGTTTGCCGACACCGTGGCCGCGCTGGGCCGCCCCGACATTGCGATCAACACCGTCGGCAAGGTGCTGAAAAAGCCGATGGCCGAGATCAGCGAAGCGGAGTTTGACGAGATGGATGCGGTCAACAACAAGGCCGCCTTCTTCTTCTTGAAGGAGGCAGGCAAGCAGGTGAATGATGGCGGCAAGATCTGCACGCTGGTCACCTCGCTGCTGGGCGCCTTCACGCCGTTTTACGCGTCCTACGCGGGCACCAAGGCGCCGGTGGAGCACTACACCCGCGCAGCGGCCAAGGAGCTGGGCGCGCGCGGCATCTCGGTCACCGCCGTGGGCCCCGGCCCGATGGACACGCCCTTCTTCTACGGCCAGGAAAGCGCTGACGCGCAGGCCTACCACAAGAGCGCAGCGGCGCTGTCGCCGTTCAGCCAGACGGGCCTGACCGACATCGAAGACGTGGTGCCCTTTGTGCGCCACCTGGTGAGCGATGGCTGGTGGATCACCGGCCAGACGATTCTGATCAACGGCGGCTATACGACAAAATAAAGCCTGGAGGGCGCCGCCCTCCCACCACCACAAGGAGTTGCCCATGCATATGATTTTGGTCATGCTGACCGGCTTGCTGCTGCTGGCCGTCTTTGCCCTGCTGGGCAAGCTCTGGGGCGCCGATGCGGCCAGCATCGCGCTGGTGGCCAAGTACTTCATCCCCGCCTGGCTGGGGGTCGCGCTGGTCAATATGTGGGTCGGCGTCCACAAGGCCGGCTATACCGTCGCGCAGGAGCTGCCCATCTTGCTCGTCAACTTCGCCGTGCCCGCCGCGCTGGCGCTGGGCCTGGTCTGGTGGCTGGGCCGCGCCTGATCGGCGATTGGACAGAACACCACAGTTGCCGCGCTGCAGCATCGAAAACACTGGGCCCGCTGCCTGCCTTGCACTACGCTGGTGCGTGGAATTGGATGCCTGCAGCGGTTGATGGGGGTGTTCTCTACAGGCGGCAGCAAAGACCGACAAGTGCCTGCACACCTCGCCTGTTGTGAGCCGCAGACGCGCGCTTTACATTGTCACCGTGCCGTCATACCGACCCCGCAGCATCCTTCCACTTGCTGATTCACCAACCCTGGGGACAACGGACGATGACAACACACCAACCCACCTTTCGCCTGGCTGCGCTGGGCTCTGCCCTGTGCGGCGCACTGCTGCTGACCGCTTGTGGCGGCGGCGATGATGATCCCAGCTTCAAGACCCTGGACGGCAAACAGCCCCAGGTGATCGCGCACCGTGGCTACTCCGGCATGTACCCCGAGCAGACGCGCATGGCCTACGAAAAGGCAGCAGACGCCGGCGCCGACATGCTGGAGCTGGACATGCACATGACGCGTGACTGCCAGCTGGTGGCACGCCACAACGCCTGGCTGAGCGACAGCACCAACATCGCCGATGTAGCCAAGACCAATTCCGCCGTGGCAGCCCGCAAGCGCACCACGCCCGGCGTGCTGGTGAATGTGAAATACCCCGCCATCCCGGCCAACGGCCCCAGCCAGTACCTGACGGACCTGGTCGAGCCGGGCAACCAGAAGTCGGTGCTCAAGGCGCTGATCGTCGACGGCGAAGACCACAGCAATGACTGGTCGATCAGCGACTTCACGATGCAGGAGCTGCGCGACTGGATTGCCGGCACCACCTTGGACAACCGCGCCGACCGCCCCACCGAGTGGAACGGCAAGCTGCCGCTGATCAGCGCCCAGGATGTGATCGACATCGCAGCGGCCAAGGGCAAGGCGCTGGGCCGCACCATCCCCGTGTATGCCGAAACCAAGAACCCCTACTGGAACAACCAGCAGGCGATCGCCAATGGTTGCGGCAGCGGCAGCCACCCGTTTGAAGATGCGGTGATGGCGCTGCTCGAGAAGAACAAGCTCAACAGCAAGGACTCGGCCATCTACATCCAGAGCTTTGACCCTGAGAGCCTCAAGTACCTGCGCAAGGCCGGCATGAAGGCCAAGGGCGTGCAGCTGATCGATGGCAATGACTTCGACCTCAAGGATGGCTCGATGGTCTACATCACCACCGATGAATGGACCTTCATCAGCGGCCGCCCCTACAGCTGGACCCTCGCCGGCGATGCCCGAACCTTTGCCGTGATGCAGACCCCTGCCGGCCTGGCCGAGATCAAGACCTATGCCGATGGCATCGGCCCCTGGAAGCCACAGGTCCTCGCCCATTCTGTCGTGCCGTACAAGGAAGGCGCGGGCTTGAAGGATGTCAACACCCTCAAGGATACGGGCCTGATCGCCAACGCCCACAAGGCCGGCCTGATCGTGCACAGCTTCACCTTCCGCAATGAGGCGGGCCGCCTGGCCGGCATCTACAAGGGTGACCCGGTGCAAGAGTTCCTGGCCTACTACCGCCTGGGCATCGACGGCGTGTTCACCGACTTCACCCCCACCGGCGTGAAGGCACGCGATGCCTACATCGCCGAGCTGAAGAACCAGTAATCGCGGCACTGCAGCATTCACCCAAAAAGGACGCCTGGCGTCCTTTTTTCATGCCCGCATCAGCGGGCCAACTCCGCGTACCAGATGCGGCTGGCTGCGCCGCGCCACGGCCCAGGCCAGCAGGTTGAGCGCCGAGCACATCAGCCAGTAGATGGCGCCCACCAGCAGGAACACCTCGGCCGGGTGCACCATCAGCCGCGCATTGACCTGGGTGGACAGAAAGGACAGCTCGCCCACGCCGACGATATAGGCCAGCGAGCTGTCCTTGATCAGGGTCACCCACTGGTTCACAAACGAGGGCAGCATCACCGCCAGCGCCTGGGGCAGGATGAGGCTGCGCAGCACCTGCCAGCGCGTCAGGCCCAGCGCGGCGCCGGCATCCCACTGGCCCGGCGCAACCGCCTGCAGGCCGGCGGCCACGCCATGGGCCAGGTAGGCGCCGCTGACCAGCGACAGCGCACAGACCACCGAGACGCTGCCCGGCACATCCACGTTGAACAGCACCGGCAGCAAAAAATAAATCCAGAAGATCAGCAGCAGCACCGGAATGGCGCGCAAAAAGCCCAGCACCACCCGCAGGTACTGCAAGGCCCGGCCCCGCCCCATCACCAGCGCAATGCCCAGCGCCAGCCCCAGCAATGCAGACAGCACGCCGGAGACGGCGCTCAGGATCAGGCTCAGCAGCGCACCGCCCGGCGGCCCTTCGGGAAAGGTGCCCAGCAGCAGGTAGCGCCAGTCATCGCCCAGTGCAGCAAAGTTCATGCGCGCCGCACCTCCACCCGGCCCCAACGGCGGCGCTGGGCCAGGTGCTGGCTGAGCAGCTCCAGCCCGATGATCAGCACGATGTAGAGCAAGGTGCTGATGCCGTAGACCTGGAAGGACTGGAAGGTCTCGGCCTCCACCTGGCGCGCCCGGTACGAGAGCTCGGCCAGGCCAATGGCCATGCCCAGCGAGGTGTTCTTGACGATGTTCATGTACTGGCCCATCAGCGGCGAGATGACCCGCGCCAGCGCCTGGGGCAGCACGATATGGCGCAGCAGCTGCCAGCCGCCCATGCCCAGCGAGCGCGCCGCCTGGCTCTGGCTGGCCGGCACGCTGTTGATGCCCGCGCGCACCTCTTCGCCCACATAGGCCGTGGCATAGAACACCATGCCGATGCATGCCGAGAGGAACTCCAGCGACGGCCAGCCCAGGCTGAGCGGGCCCAGCGCCAGGCTGTGTGCCTGGTTGAGCCAGGCCATCCACGCGGGCGGCAGCAGGCTGGGCACGCCAAAGTACCAAAAGAACAGCTGCACCAGGAGCGGCGTATTGCGAAACACCGACAGGTAGCCCAGCGCCAGCCAGCGCAGCGGCGCCCAGGCCGCACTGCGCGCGACCGCAAAGGCTATGCCCAGCACCGTGGACGCTGCCATCACCAGCAGCGACGCCAGCACCGTGGTGCACCAGCCATCGAGCAGCCAGCGCCAGTACTTGGCCGCCAGCAGATGCGGCCACAGCGGCTCCAGCCAGGAGATCAAAAATTGCATAAACACCAACCCCAAAAGGCACAGCCCCGCGCCTTCTCAGACGCGGGGGTTGTGCGGTACCTATGCTGTTATGGCTTGTCGCCGATCTTGAAATTGCGCACCAGCGGTGTCGCGCTCTGCGGCCCGAACCAGGTGTCGTAGATCTTGCCGGCCTGGCCGCTGGCCTCCAGTTCCTTGAGGGCGGTGTTGACAAAGTCGGTCAGCGCAGCCTCCCCCTTGGGAATGCCCACGCCGATGTAGTCGCTCGATATCGTGAACGCCGGCACCTCCCACTTGTCGCGCTCCTTTTTATCCTTGATCGTGGCCAGCAGGCCGACCAGCTTGGGGCCGTCTTGCGAGATGGCCTGCACATTGCCATTGCGCAGCGCAGTGAACGCAAACGGCGTGTCGTCATAGGCCACCAAGGTGGCTTGCGGGTGCTTCTCGCGCAGCACGATCTCATTGGTCGTGCCCTTGTCCACACCGATGCGCAGCTGGTTCAGTTGCGCGGGCGAGGTCAACGTACCCTTGGCCGCGATGAACTGTGTGCCCGAGGCAAAGTAGGGAACGCTGAAGCCCACCTGCTTGGCACGCTCCTCGGTGATCGTGAAATTGGCCAGCACCAGGTCCACCTTGTTCGACAGCAGCAGCGGCACGCGGTTGGCCGGGTTGGTCGGCACCAGCTGCAGCTTCACGCCCAGTCGCTGCGCAAAGGCCTGCGCATAGTCCACATCCAGACCCACGATCTTGCGCGTCTTGGGATCGACAAAACCAAACGGTGGATTGGCATCAAAGGCTGCCACGCGCAGCACCCCCGCCTGCTTGATATCCTGCAGGCGATCGGCCCACACCGCCCCCGATGCCAGCGCTGCCACCGCAGCGGTGGCCACCATCGCCCATGCCTTGTTTTTCATAGCTATGCTTTCTGAGATCCCCACGCCAGGGCACCATGCCCGGGCCAGCGAAAACTTGATTGAGGGCCCAGTGTAGGAATACAGACCGTCGTTGGACAACGACGATTTCATTCAATCGATATGTAGATTTCGCATGTACGACTCGACGACAAAGCACATCGCCCAAAACGCTCAAAAGGCTTTATAAGCAAGGGTGCGCGGCACACCCGATGTCTGCACCTGCCGCCCCATCCCCCAAGAACCACCCACCATGGACCGCAAAACCACCACCAGCGAATTGCGTGCGCAGTTCTTCCCGCAACTTGTGGCCGCCGGCTTTGTCCGCCAGGGCGATATCGCCCGGCGTGTGCTGGACGGTGGCGTGGTGCATGTCGTTGAGGTCCAGCACCGCCCGCGCAGCGCGGTGTTCCAGGTCAACCTGGGCGCCCATCTGCTGGCGCTGGGCGATGTGGCCGGTGGCGCCATGCCCGCGCCGCCGGCGATGCGCGACCATGACTGCACCTGGCGCGGCTCGGTCATCGCCGGCTTTCGCAACGCCGCAGATGCCGAGTTTGCCTATGGCACCAGCGCACAGGAGGCGGCCGAATCAGTGGCCTTTGTAGTGTCGGAATGGCAGCGGCAGTCCCAGGCCTTTTTTGCCCCTTTCAGCGCCTACCCCGCGTCGTTCCTGGCCGCCGCCCGGCTGGCGGCGCAGGACAAGGATATGCACCCCGCCCACCTGCTCACCTGGGCCCGGGTCGCCGTCGTGTTGGGTGAGGCGTTACTGGCGCAATCGATCGCCCAAGCAGCGCTGCCGCGGGTGACGGAGCGCGCTACGGCGCTGCGGGCAAATCTGGAGGGGATCTTGGCGGGTTGAGCTGTGAAGCCTTGGGGCGAGCGCTGTCCTGGATCAACACCGCAGCTCAGTCATGCACCCTGCCCAGGCGGTTCGCGGCGTCTTGCAGGCCTTGGAATATGGCCGTTGACACGCTCTGCGGAAAGTCAGGGGGTAGTTGCTTTTCGGCGCGGGCAATCACGTCCGGTGTCATCTCCACCACTTGGTCGATGATTGCTCGCACATCCAAGCCTTGGGGCGAGCGGATGCCATAGCGCTCGCCCACAGCCTCCCAGTGGCAGCGCATGATCTTGTTCATGTTCCAGTGCGCATTTTTGGAACGCACGGCTATGGCCATGCGCGCCTTGTGGGGCGACAACTTGCCAGGCCCGGCTCCCCAAATGGGGTAGGCCGAGAGCACGTCATACAGCGGCGTCATCTCGAACACGCCCTGGGGCCGCAAAAAGATGCTGAAGTTCTTGGCATGGCCGTCAGTGGCACACAGCATCCAAAACAACAGCTGTGCCATAAAGAACTGGAACCGGTCTGTCCCCGGACTTTTGGATCTCGCCAGCAAGTCCATGATGGTATCGACGCCGGGCCCGCCATCACTCTCGTATTTGAGAATGGGCGAGACACCACTGGCCTGGCACATGTCCTCCTGCGGGATCCGTACCAGGACCTTCTCCTTCCATACGCTCCGGTCAAAGCGTTCAACGGCCAACACCTTCTGGTCTTCAAAGCGCAGCACGTCGCAGGGCGCAATCGGAATCCCAAAGGCGGCCACCAGCTTCGAACACAGCCATTCGTTCTCTACCGAGTGGCGCATGTCGATCTGCATATTGCCAATCAGACCCAGCGGCAATTTCAGGATGTGTGAAGTCGGTGTTGCACCCAGGGGTCTGCACCATTGGCCGGCCCAGTAAAGCAGCGCGGTTTTCTCCTGCGCCCCGGCAATCGAGATCCGGAAATCGTCGTCATCCAGACCGCCATCGCCAGACTGCGTCGGGTTCACCACGGCGCGAACCAGGCGCGCCACGTCCGCCTCGCTCAGCACCTCGTACTGCATTTCCGGTTCTTCGGGGGGCGCCTCACCAGCGGGCAGGATCTGCAAGGCGCCAACGCAGTCTCTGCCAATTTCCCGCAACAGCGCATTGGGGTCTGTAGCGCCTACTTTGTAGCGGCGCGCGATGCGCTCCAAAATCTGCTCGTTGTCCGGCAGCAGGTTCTGGAAATAAAAGCGCACCGCCTCGCCTTTGTGCGGACCATTTCCCGGTGTGAAGGGCAGTGACAAGGACAAGGGCCGGCGCAGAGCCACATCACGCACCCAGGCGTCGTCGTACTGCAAAACATCGCTACCCGCCTCTACGCGCCATGTCCCGACACGGTGGCCGTTCATCCACAGGCCCAGGGCTTTGTTATGGCCAACGCTGCGCATGGCTTACCAGCTATCCAGTGTCTGCAGTTCACGGCCGGTGTCCGGAGACGTGGCCGGGCGGGCGCGCAATACCAGATCCACGCCCAGGATGCCCATCAGCTTCATCAAGCGTTCAGCGCTGACCGACTCGGCATTGCGCTCCATGGCCGAGACCGTCTGCTGGGTGACCCCCAGACGCGTGGCCACATCCGCCTGGGTCAGCTTGGCCGTCTTGCGAAAGGCTTTGAGCAGCGTCGGCAGCTGTGCCGTCGTGCGTACGGTGAATTCGTCCATGGCGCGCTCCTCTGCAAGCAGCAGAAAAACACACTATACGCTGTATTTGTAATTTACAAAATATAGGCTGTATTTCCGTTTTACAACCTAAGGATTGTATTTACGCCAGATTCGGCGCCAGCGCGCGGCGCAGGACCTCGATGTCCATGCCCCGGCGCTGGGCCATATCGGCCAGCTGGTCCTCGCCGATTTCGCCGACATTGAAGTAGACGGCTTCGGGGTAGCCCAGGTAGAAGCCACTGACGCTGGAGGCGGGGAACATGGCCAGGCTCTCGGTGAGGTGCATGCCGATATCGGCGGCATCCAGCGCCTTGAACAGGTCGATCTTGGCGGTGTGGTCCGGGCAGGCGGGGTAGCCGGGGGCGGGGCGCACGCCCTGGTATTTTTCCTTGATGAGTTCCTCGTTGCTCAGCTGCTCATCGGCGGCATAGCCCCACAGGTCTTGGCGCACGCGCAGGTGCAGGCATTCGGCAAAGGCTTCGGCCAGGCGGTCGGCCAGGGCCTTGAACATGATGCCGCTGTAGTCGTCCAGTGCGGCTTCAAATTCCTTGTCCTTTTTCTCGGCGCCAATGCCAGCCGTGACGGCAAACAGGCCGGCGTAGTCGCCGATGCCCGATTCCTTGGGGGCCACAAAGTCGGCCAGGCAGCGGCTGGGGCGCATCACGTTGTCCACCGCCTGCTTCTCGGTTTGCTGGCGCATGCCGTACCAGGTCAGCAGCTCGGTGCTGCGCGACTCGTCGGTGTAGAACACGATGTCGTCGCCCACGCGGTTGGCGGGGAACAGGCCCATCACGCCATTGGCCTGCAGCCAGCGGCCTTCGATGATCTTCTTGAGCATGGCCTGGGCATCAGCCAGCACCTTGCGCGCCTCCACACCGACCACCTCATCGTCGAGGATGGCGGGGTACGGGCCGGCCAGGTCCCAGGTCTGGAAGAATGGACCCCAGTCGATGTACTGGGCGATCTCGGCCAGGTCAAAGTTCTTGAACACGCGGCGGCCCAGCACGCGGGGCGTGACGGGCGGGTGCGCGGCAAAATCCACCGGGGTGGCATTGGCGCGGGCCTGGGCCAGGGTCCACAGCGGCGTTTTCTTCTTGTTGGCGTGCTGGGTGCGCACCTTGTCGTAGTCGGCCTCCACCTCTTGCAGGTAGCGGTCCTTGTTCTCACCCAGCAGGCTCTGGGCCACGCTCACGCTGCGCGAAGCATCAGGCACGTAAAGCACCGGGCCTTCGTACTTGGGCGCAATCTTCACCGCCGTGTGCACGCGCGAGCAGGTGGCGCCGCCAATCAGCAGCGGAATTTTCTTGATGCGGAAATAGTCGTCCTTGTGCATCTCGCCGGCCACATACTGCATCTCTTCGAGGCTGGGCGTGATCAGGCCCGACAGGCCAATGATGTCCGCGCCCTCGGCCTTGGCACGGGCCAGGATCTCGTGGCAGGGCACCATCACGCCCATATTGATGACCTCGAAGTTATTGCACTGCAGCACCACGGTGACGATGTTCTTGCCGATGTCATGCACATCGCCCTTGACGGTGGCGATGACGATCTTGCCCTTGCTCGACACGTCCACGCCCGCCGCTTCCTGCTGGCGCTTTTCCTCTTCGATATAGGGCACCAGGTGGGCCACGGCCTGCTTCATCACGCGGGCCGACTTGACCACCTGGGGCAGGAACATCTTGCCGGCGCCAAACAGGTCGCCGACGATGTTCATGCCGTCCATCAGCGGCCCTTCGATCACATGCAGCGGGCGCCCGCCGCCTTGCATGACGATGGTCTGGTAAGCCTCTTCGGTATCTTCGGTGATGAAGTCGGTGATGCCATGCACCAGTGCATGCGACAGGCGCTCGTTGACGGTCTTGGGGCTGTCTGGCGTGCCGCGCCATTCGAGCTTCTTGCTGTCGTCCTTGGCGCCGCTCTTGGCGCTGTCGGCCACTTCGACCAGGCGCTCGCCGGCGTCGGGGCGGCGGTTGAGCACCACGTCTTCGACGCGCTCGCGCAGCACCGGCTCGAGGTCGTCATAGACGCCGACCATGCCGGCGTTGACGATGCCCATGTCCATGCCCGCCTGGATTGCGTGGTACAGGAACACCGTGTGGATCGCCTCGCGCACCGGGTCGTTGCCGCGGAACGAGAACGACACGTTCGATACGCCGCCGCTCACCTTGGCGCCGGGCAGGTTCTGCTTGATCCAGCGCGTCGCCTCGATGAAGTCCACGCCGTAGTTGTTGTGCTCTTCGATGCCGGTGGCCACGGCAAAGATGTTGGGGTCGAAGATGATGTCCTCGGGCGGGAAACCGACCTCGTCAACCAGGATGCGGTAGGCGCGCTCGCAGATCTCGATCTTGCGCTCGTAGGTATCGGCCTGGCCTTTTTCGTCAAAGGCCATGACCACGGCGGCGGCGCCATAGCGCTTGACCAGGCGCGCATGCGCTTTGAACTCGTCCACGCCCTCTTTCATCGAGATGGAGTTGACGATGCCCTTGCCCTGGATGCAGCGCAGCCCCGCCTCGATCACCTCCCATTTGGAGCTGTCGACCATGATGGGCACGCGGGCGATATCGGGCTCGGAGGCGATCAGGTTCAGAAAACGCACCATCGCGGCCTTGCTGTCGAGCATGGCCTCGTCCATGTTCACATCGATCACCTGGGCGCCGTTTTCCACCTGCTGGCGCGCAACGGCCAGCGCCTCTTCGTACTGCTCGTTCAGGATCAGGCGCGCAAAGGCCTTGGAGCCCGTCACGTTGGTGCGTTCACCGACGTTGACAAACAGGCTGTCCTCGCCAACAAACACGGGCTCCAGGCCCGACAGGCGCATGGGAGGAACGGAAACGGGGGCAGCAGACGCGGACATGGGGCTCACCTGTGAAAACCAGAAAACAGAGACAGAACAGGTGAGCGCCGTTGATGCGGGCCATGCGCGGCATGCCCGTCGACCTGCCCCAAGCCTGACAGGCCTGCGATGGGGGTACCACCGGCCTGCTGCAGCGCTCCTTGGAACAAGGCCCTGCATTTTAAGCCAGGCCGGGCGCCAAAGCACAGGCAGAGGGGCTTGTCCATAGCCACAAACACCATTCACCATTGTTGGTTATAGACCTATTCAATCAGACGATGCTTCGGCATTCACCCATATTGCAGCGCTTTGCCGGCAAACAACGCCAACCCATAGGCAACACCGGCTTTCTGTTTTCAAACAGGTCCAGGCCTGCTTTTTGAGGAGAATTCCCTTGCATCTGAGTTTCAGTGCTTACTACACCCTGATCTTTGCCGTCCTCGTGCTCTTGCTGGGCAAGTGGCTGACGCGGCACATCCGCTTCCTGCGCGACTTCAACATCCCCGAGCCCGTCTCCGGCGGCCTGGTGGTGGCCGCCCTTATCTTTGCGCTGCACCAGGCCACCGGCCTGACCCTGGCCTTTGCCACTGGCATGCAGACCAGCTTCATGCTGGTGTTCTTCTCGTCGATCGGGCTGAGCGCCAACTTTGCCAAGCTGCGCGAAGGCGGCATGGGCCTGGTGGTGTTTCTGGGCGTCATCGTCGCCTTTATCTTTGTGCAAAACGGTGTCGGCGTGGGCTTGGCCACCTTGCTGGGGCTGGATCCGCTCATTGGCCTGGTCGCGGGCTCGATCACCTTGCTGGGCGGCCACGGCACCGCTGGCGCCTGGGGCTCGGTGCTGGAGAACCAATACGGCCTGAGCGGCGCCACCGCGCTGGGCATTGCCTGCGCGACCTTTGGCCTGGTCATCGGCGGCCTGCTGGGCGGCCCTCTGGCCAAGCGCCTGATCACGCGCCACCAGCTGGCCCAGCCACGCACGCTGGCTGAAAAGGAAGTGAGTGAGCACACCCCAGGCAACGACAGCAGCCAGGTCGCCAATTTCGAGACGCCCAATACCGCCCCGCGCCTGATCACCGCCGAGGCCGCCATCGAGACCCTGGCGCTGTTTGCCGGCTGCCTGGCCTTTGCCGAGTTCATGACCAGCGCCACCCAGGGCACGATGCTGCAGCTGCCCACCTTTGTCTGGGCGCTGGGCGGCGGCGTGGTGATCCGCAATGTGCTCGACTACGGCTTTGGCTTCAAGGTGTTTGACCGTGCCATCGATGTTTTTGGCAACGCCGGCCTGTCGATCTACCTGGCCATTGCGCTGCTGTCACTCAAGCTCTGGGAGCTGGCCGAGCTGGCCGGGCCGCTGATGCTCATCCTGGCGGTGCAGACCGTGGCGCTGGCGCTGTTTGCCGTCTTCATCACCTTCCGCACGATGGGTCGCAACTACGACGCCGCCGTGCTGGCCGCCGGCCACTGCGGCTTTGGCATGGGCGCCACGCCCACGGCTGTGGCCAATATGCAGGCCATCACCAGCCAGTACGGGCCCTCGCACAAGGCCTTCCTGATCGTGCCGCTGGTAGGTGCGTTCTTTATCGACATCATCAATGCCTTTGTGCTGCAGCTGATGATTGCCTGGTTGCGCTAAAGCACAGCCATTAACAGCAACGGGGCGCCAGTGGTAACACGGCGCCCCGTTGTGCTTTCCGACCCTACTGTGCCGATTGCGGCAGGCCAAACAGGCGGTCAAACGACCAGTTGAAGACAAAGGTGTAGACCAGGAAGAACAGCAGCAGGCCGATGTCCATCACCAGCGCATCCCAGAGGCTGACCTCGAACCACCAGGCAAACAGCGGCACGAGCATGAAGACGAGACCGCCTTCCATGCCCAGCGCATGCGCAATGCGGCGGCCCAGGCCGCGCCCACGGGTGGGCTGGGTGGCTTCCCAGCGCTCGAACAGGTGGTTCCAGACCACGTTCCACAGAATGGCGATGGCCGACGAGGCGGCGGCTACGACACCGGAGTGCGCAGCGCCCTGGCCCGACAGAGCCGACAGGCCTGCCGTGGCGGCCACGATGGCGATGGCCTCGTACAGGGCCACATAGACCACGCGCCGCATCGGCCCCTGCAGCGACCAAGGGCTGTTGTGTATTTTTTGAACTGACATGGGGCGCTATCTTATGTGTCATGAACTGATAACATAAGTCAGAATCTTTCAGAAAAATTGATACATCAATGCGCAGTGCCTTCGCCCCCTTTGACTCCGACACGATCCAGACCCTGTTGGCCGTGCTCGACCATGGCAGCTTCTCGGCCGCAGCCCGGGCGCTGGGCAAGGTGCCCTCGGCCGTCAGCATGCAGATCGCCCAGCTCGAGGCCGAGCTGCAGATGCCGCTGTTTGCCCGCGAAGGGCGCGAGCCCCGACCGCTGCCCGCCGCATTGGCGCTGGAGCCGCAGGCGCGCCTGCTGGCCGCGCAGCTGCAGCAGCTCAACGCCCATGCGCTGGCGCTGGAGCAAGGGCTGGAATCGCGGCTGAGCCTGGTGATGGCGCCGGAGCTGCTCTCAGCCCCCTGGGCTGCGCCACTGGCCGCGCTGGCGCAGGAGTACCCGCAGCTGGCCGTCGAGGTGCTCACGGCCCCCCAGGCCGATGCGCTGACCATGCTGCACAGCGGCCGCGCGCAGCTGGCACTGGTCTTTGAGCGGCCGAGCCTGGACGGCCGCGAAGGTTTTCAGGAAGTGGCGACCGAGACCTTGCTGGCCGTCATCGCCCCCAGCCACCCGCTGATGCAGGCGCTGGTCCAGGCGCCTGCGCCCGGCGAGGCCGCCCGGCCCCAGCTGCGCGAGCACCACCTGACCAATACGCGCCAGATCATCGTTGCCAGCCGCGACTGGTCGCTGGACCATGAGCGCCTGGTCTACGCCCGCGATGTCTGGCGCACCGACAACCATGTGGCTGCCTTGCAGATGGTCAGCGCCGGCATTGGCTGGGGCTGGCTGCCCCAGCCGCTGGTGGCACCGCTGCTGCAGTCGGGCGCTCTGGTGGCGATGGAGTTTGCCAACCTCAGCAATGGCGCCCAGCTCTATGTGGATGTGGTCTGGTCCAAGGAGCACCCGATGGGCCTGGCCGCCAAGCGCTTTGTGGCGCTGGTGCAGGCAGCCTCCCAAACACCTTAAGCGCCCGGGGCTTCTTGCGGCGCAGCGGGGGCGGGCGGCAGGTCGCGCACATGGATGTCCATCTGCGGGAAGGCCACCGCAATGCCGGCTGCCTTCAGCCGCGCGTTGATGCTGCGGTTGAGGTCGTTGCGCACCGGCAGGCGGTCATCCACCGCACCCACATAGACGCGCAGCTCGAACTTCTGGCCCTGGCCTTCGAGCGCCATGAACCAGCAGTTGGCCTCGGGCTCGCGCAGCACCTTGGGGTGCTCGGCCGCAATGGCCAGCAGCATGCGCTGCACCTCGCCCGGGTCGCTGCCGTGCGCAACCGAGACATCGATGATCAGGCGCGTCACATCGTCGCTCAAGGTCCAGTTGGTCACCTGGCCGGTGATGAAGGTCTTGTTCGGGATGACGATTTCCTGGTTGTCGAAATCCAGCACCGTGGTGGCGCGCGTGCGGATGCGGGTGACGGTGCCGGTGTGCTGGTTGATGGTGATCACATCGCCGACCCGGAAGGGCCGCTCGACCAGCAGAATCAGGCCCGAGACAAAGTTGGCAAAAATCTCCTGCAGGCCAAAACCCAGACCCACGGTCAGCGCGGCGGCCATCCACTGCAGCTGGCTCCAGCGCAGGCCCAGCAAGGACAGCGCGCTGACCGTGCCGGCAATCGTGATGCCGTAGCGCGCCAGGGTCGCCATCGTGTAGCGGTCCGAGCTGCTGACCCGGCGCGTGCCGGAGAACACCACCTCGACCAGGCCGGGCAGGTTGCGCGTCAGGCTGAAGGTCATCAGCAAGATCAGCGCACCCACCAGCAGGTCCATCAGGCTCACCGGCGCGGGGCGCGCAATGCCACTGGCCTCGGTATTGGTGGTGTACCACAGCACCACGCCCTCAAAGCGCAGCAGCGCTGGCAGCACCGGCGACCAGGCGTACACCAGGCTCAGCGCCACCAGCACCCGCTGCAGCAGGCCCAGCAGGCGGTGTGCCTGCGTGCTGACGGTGACCAGCGCCATCTGGCTTTGCTCATCGGCGGCATTGTTGTTGGCCGGGGCGGGGCTGCCAGTGGCGGCATCGGCAGCCGCTGCCGCATTGGCCGCCTGGCGCTGCAGCGCAGCGGCGCGCAGGCGGTTGAGCGCCAGGCGGCGCTCGCCCAGCAGCAGCCAGCGCCGCAGCAGGCTGACCAGCACCTCGGCCGCCGCCAGGAACACAAAGCTGCTCAGCAACGCCTGGATCACCTCGGTGGCGGTGTAGACATAGCCCAGCCCGATGCCCACCAGGGTCACGGCCAGCACCAGCAGCACGGCCACGCTCACCACCTGGCTCCAGCGCAGGCCCGGGCGCTGCTTGCGCAGGCTTTGACGCAGGTAGCGCAAGGCCATCCAGCCCAGGCCCAGGGTCAGCACCAGCAGGCACATGCGGCCCCAGGTGCTGATCGCCGAATCATCGTGGCTGAAGAAGGCCAGGCCGCCCAGCAGATCGATGGGCACGATCAGCCAGGTGGCGCGCAGCACCATCTGGCGCAGCACCTGCACGCGCTCGCGCGGCCAGCCAAAATGCGCCACCGCCAGCCCGCAGGGGCGGAACAGCACGTTGAGCAGGGTCACGACAAAGACAAAGGCACTCAGCTGCTCGAGCGCCTGGCCCAGCGGCTCGAGCGCCACCGGCGCTGCCGTCGATTGCAGCAAGGTGCCCAGGGCGGCCGTGGCAAAGCTCCAGGGCAGCGCATACAGCAGGCTCCAGCCCAGCGCCATCAAGGTCAGGCCAAAGTGGTCCTGCGAGAAATTGTCCACCTGCGTGGCAATCGCCTGCAGCTTTTGCAAGGCATAGCGGCGCAGGCCCAGCAGCAGCAGCACGCCGGCAAAGATACCGGCATAGATCCAGAGGTTGCGCAGCATGCTCGCGCCCAGCGCCCGCGCGGTGTTCCAGGGCGAGGCGCTCGCGCCCTGCTCCAGGGGCGCACCGTCCGAGCTGCGCAGCACCGAGCGCCATTCGTCCAGCCAGGCGCCGCCCATCGCCAGATGGCTGGGGAACCACAGCAGCTCCTTGTCCATCACCTGGCGCAGCGCGTTGCCGCTGTTCAAGGTCGATTGCAGCGCCGCATCGGTCTGCTCCAGCACCGCAATGCGCCGCAGCAGCAAGGGCTGGAGCTGGTCAATCAGCGCGGCCTGCTTGGTCCACAAGGCTGTGCTCTGGGCACTGCCGCGCGTAGTCATGCCCGAGTTGCCGCCACCCGTGGCCGTGCCGTTGAGGCTGAAGCGCCGCTCGCTGGCATTGAACAGCGCCAGCCGCAGCTCGGCCAGCTGCCGCAACGTGGCCTTGCGGCGCGACTGGATGGTGTTGACGGTGGGCAGCGCCACGCGCTGCTTCCACAGCCACTGGCCCACCGAGGCGCTGCCGCCCAGGCGCAGGCGCGCCTGCGTGTCGCGCAAGGCCGAGGCCAGCTGGCTTTGGCGGTATTCGTCGCTCGCCAGGTCCTGGCGCTCTTTGACCAGGCGGTCGTTGTGCGCCAGGATCTGGGCGGCCAGCGCGCTGTTTTGCTGCGCCAGCTCGCGCACGGCGGCCGAGGCCTCGGCCGTGTCGTTCTCGGCCGCCTGCGTTTGCTGCACCTGCTGCTCGAGCTGCTGGCGGGCGCGGTCGGCAATGCGCTGGTTGAGCCAAGCCACGCGCGGCGTGCGCTCGAGCAGCTCGCGGCGCTGGGTCTGCAGTTGCACATCGAGCAGGCGCTGGCGGGTCTCGATCGTCGATTGCTCTTCCTGGCGCAGTGCCAGCTCCTGCGTGGCGCGGCGGTGCTCGGCGCTGCGGCGCTGCTGGCGCGCCTGGGTCAGCGCCTTCGACTCTCCCGGCTCGGCCGTCACCGGCGTCGCGGTCTCCTGCACGCGCTGCTGCAGGCTGGCCAGGTCGCTGCGGCCATTGCCGGGCTGGGCCACCAGGTTGGCCTGTTCGGCCGCCGATTTCTCGATGCCGGCCTTGAGCGCGGCAATCGCCTCGCGCTCGTCGGTCAGTAGCTTTTCCAGCACTTCCTGGCTGGCATTGGCGGGTACACGCTCTTCCCAGCGCGTCTGTATCTGGCCCAGCTCCTGGTCACTCAGCGGTGCGGGGGGCGCGCCCGCGGGGGTCTGCACGCGGCTGCGCAGGCGCTCGAGCGACTGGGTCAGCGCATCGGCCTCCTGCTCGGCCGTGGTGGTGGCCTCGCGCTGCGCCTGGATGGCGCGCTCTTCATCGCTGCTGCTCGATGAACTGCCCCCCAGGCCCGCCAGCGAGGTCAGCGACTGTGCCGTCGCTGCCGAGGGCAGCAGGCATGCGCACAGCAGCAGCCACAGGGCCGGCAACCACCAGCGTGGCAGACCCTGGCGGGCAGAGAAAGAGAGGGGGGAGGCTCGCATCGGCACAGTGTATCGGTATGCGCCCTCCCCGGAGGCTAGGACAAGGGCGCTGCTTGCACCTGATAACAATGCTTTCAACGTCCCTGGCGGTGGCCGCGGCGGTAGTGGCTGCAGTTGCCAGGGACGCTGGGATGCTCAGCGCGGTGGCCGGCTATCCTGCATGCGGTCAAAGGCTTTGTCGATATCGTCGGCCTGCAAGGTGGCCTGCAGCGGCTGGCGGCCGGCGCGCTGCTGGTCGATCTGCTCTTGCATGCGGGTGGCGACCTGCATCAGCACGCGGTGCAGCCCCAGCTGCTGGCGCCGGCTCTGGTCCAGGTGCTCGACCACCGGCTGCAGCGACTGCAGCACCAGCTGGCCCAGCTGCTGCACGGCCAGGTCCAGCGGCGGTGCATCAGCGTGGCGCGCGGGCTGCGGCGCCGGCGCGCTGTCCAGCACCGCCTGGCGAATGCCGTCGAGCGACTGGCCCACGGCCGTTTGCGCCTGGCCCCACTGCGCCAGCATGCGCTGCAGGCCCTCTTGCGCGGCGCTGTCACCCTGGTGGCGGTCCTGCTGTGCCTGGGCCATCGCACGCGTAGCGGCGACCAGGTCGACCAGCTGGGTCGTCACGCGGGTGGCCGCATCGGCATTGGCGCCACCTGCGGCCTGCTGGCGCTGGAACTGGGCCTTGATCTCGGCCCAGCGCGCCTGGGCCTGCGCATCGGCGCTGCCGCGCAGCTCGGCGAGCTTGAGCAGGTTCTCCTCGGCGCCGCCGGTCAGCATCTGCGCCTCGCCCTGGTAATGGTCGCTCAGCATCTGCGCCATCTCGGCATCGTTCATCACCGGGGTGATCTTCTCGGCGAGCTTGTTCATGTTGCGGTAGCTGCCCTGCAGCTTGAAAGGCGGCTCCGTGCGGTAGCTGTCGTCCTGCGCGGCGCTGTGGATGTACTGCTGGTTGACCTTAAACACCAGCTCGCGCACCTGCAGCATGCGCTGGAGCACCGCCTCCATCTCGCGCAGCTCGGCGGCCGCATAGTCGTGCGACAGCGCATTGGCCGACACCTCCTTGCCCTGCACCCGGTCGAGCAGCAGGTACAGATCCTGCAGGCTGCGCGTGGCCATCGGCGCGAGCACCGCGTTCGAGGTCATGCTGTTTTCGATATAGCTGAGCTTGAAGACCTCATCCATGCCGCCCAGCACATCGCCCAGGTTGTAGATGTCGGCGCGGTTGGCCAGCATGTCGGGGATCTTGAAGACCTCGCCCGACTCGGTATAGGGGTTGCCGGACATGACCACGCAAAAGCGCTTGCCGCGCATGTCATGGGTCTTGGTCTGGCCCCTCCACACCCCTTCGATGCGGCGCGTGCCATCGGACAGCGAGATGAACTTCTGCAAGAACTCCGGATGCGTGTGCTGGATATCGTCGATATACAGCATCACGTTGTTGGCCATCTCCAGCGCGAGGTTGAGCTTTTCGAGCTCCTTGGCCGCCGTCGCATCGGGCGCCTGGGCCGGGTCGAGCGAGCGCACCGAGTGGCCCAGCGCCGGGCCGTTGATCTTCATGAAGATGAGACCCAGGCGGTTGGCCACGTACTCCATCAAGGTGGTCTTGCCGTAGCCGGGCGGCGAGATCATCATCAGCAGGCCCATCTGGTCGGTGCGCTTGTTCTCGCCCACGACGCCGATCTGCTTGGCCAGGTTGTCGCCAATCACCGGCAGGTAGATCTCGTTGATGAGCCGGTTGCGCACAAAGGACGACAGCGGCCGGGCCTTGAACTCCTCGAGCCGGAAGCGCGCGCGGTACTCGCCCAGCAGCTGCTGGCGCAGCGCCTGGTAGCGCTCCCACTGCGGCAGATAGCGGCGGTAGTGGCGCGCCGCACGCGTGGTCAGCTCGTCGAGCTGGATGGACATGCGGCCGGCATCCACCCGGCCATGCTGGCCCAGCAGGCCCAGCACCTCGCAGCGCAGATCCACATTGCTGACCTGGTGCGGCAGCTCGCCCTGGCAGACCAGCCAGGCGGCCGCTTCGCTGCAGTAAGGCAGCCAGGCGGCACGCTCGGCCTCGGGGGCGGCCTGGGCCACTGTCTGCAGCCAGTGCAGCGCGCTGCGCCAGCGCTGGGCCAGCGGTGCGGCGCCGCGCTCGCGGCTGGCCTGGCCGGCCTCGCCGCCCGCCCAGTAGCGCTGCAGATCGGCCCAGTGCAGGCCTTCCTTGGGGCCGGCCTTGAGCGCCTGCTGCAGCGCGGCCACCACCGCCTGGCTGGCGCCCGAGAAATGGAAGCGCAGCGCCTTGTGCGCCAGCTCGGCCTGCAGGTAATCGGCGGCGGCGCGCAGCAGGTTGTCAGTCTCGCTGTCCCACTCTCCCGCATCGGGCGCTGCCGCTGCCAGCAAGGGGCTGGCCGGGTCGGCGCGCAGCAGCGCATCGAGCAGGCCCTGGTCCTGCGCAAAGGCGCGCAGCTGGGCCATGATGTCGGTCTGCAGCGCCAGGCGCTCGGCCTCGCTACCCAGCAGCTGCTGCATGGCCTGGGCCTGCTGCGCGCGCTCGGGCCAGCGTGCAATGCTGCTGGCCAGCTGGGGCTGCTGGATATGGGCCTGCTGGCTCCAGAACAAGAGCGCCAGGCTGCGTGCCTGCGGCGCATGGCGCAGCACCCCGGCGCCATCGGCCAGCGGCACCAGCGCCTGCAATATGACGGCCGCATCATGGTCGTGGATGCCGCGCTCATAGCCGTCGCGGTAGCGCGGCGCAGAAAACTCGCGGATCGCCTGGGTCAGCGCCTCGCCATCGGGCAGGAGCTGGCGCAGGCGGTCCTGGCTCCAGCCTTCGCGCCCGGCACGCACGGCCTGCACCACCTCCAGCGCCAGGTACTCGCCCCGGTACATCTCGGCCGATTCGGCCGGCGACGAGGCATCCCAGTAGGCCTGCAGGCCGGCCAGCTCTGCATTGTCCACCGGCTCGAAGTACTCGGTGCCCACCAGGTGCAGGTAGAGCTGGCCGTCGCGCGGCAGCAAGGTCAGGTCCAGGTCCTGGTTGCCCACCGAGAAACGGTGGCGGCCCAGGCGGATCAGCTTGCCATCGCCCTCGTACAGGTCGGTTCGGTCCTGCAGCGCGCGGAAGGCCTGGTCGCGCAGCGACTTGATGCGGCTGTCGATGTCATCGGCCTTGACGGGGTCCTGCAACTCGCCGCGCAGGCGCCCGGCCAATTCCTTGAGCTTGGCAATGAGCGGGTCGCCGGCAAAGAACGCGTGCAGTGCCTCTGGGCTGGCGATCTTTTCGGTGCGCTTGGGCAGGCCTTGCACAATGCGCAGCGCGGCATCGAGCACGCCCTGGGCGCGGCGCTGGCGCTCGTCCTGCAAGGACTGCTTGCGCGCCTCGAAAGTCTCCAGCACCTCTTCGCGCTTGGCGATGATGTCCGAGAGAAACTGCGCATGCTCGCCAAACTGGCTCTCGATGTCTTCGAGCTGCACCAGGAGGCGCGCGAGCTGCTCATCGCATTTCTCGGGCGTCTGGGCCAGGTTCAGGCCGCTGACGATGCTTTGCGAGAACAGCGCCAGCTGCGCGGCAAACTGGGCCAGGTTCTCGGCGCTGCCCAGGCCGGATTTGCGCTGCTCGGCGCGCGCGCGCACCTGGTTCAAGCGGGCGTAGATGGACGAGATGCGGTCCACCACCGCCGTGCGCTGGGTGGCGTCGTCAATCTTGAGGCTGCCCATCAGCTCGGACAGCAGATCGAGCGCGGCCGACATCTGGGCCATCTGCGCCAGCGGCTCGGCCAGCTGCACCACCGTGGTCGCTGCCTGGGCCTGCTGGTCCAGCGCCTGCAGCTGCTCCACATAGGGCTGCATGGCCGCGTCGGTGGCGATAAAGCCGGCCGTGCGCTGCGAGACTTCAGCCTGGGCCTCCTCGGCCGTCTGCACCATGGCCTCGATCGCTGCGGCATCCACATAGCGCAGCTCGCGCGTGGCCAGCAGCTGGCCGCGCAATGCGGCCAGATCGGTCAGCGCCCCCACATAGGCATCGATGCTGTCGCCGTCGGACAGGCGAATCTGCTTGAGCAGCTGCGCATGGCGGCTGCTGACCTCGCCCATGGCCTTGGCCGAGGCCTGGCGGATGCTCTCGACCTTTTCGTACTCGTCGAGCACCGCGTCGCCGGTGGCGACAATGCCCAAAAGGTTCTCATGCAGCGCCTGCATGCCCGGGCTGCTGAGCCAGTGGTAGCGCTCAAAGAGGCGCCGCGCCGTGTCGATCAGCCGCTCATAGCGCGGCAGCGAGACCTCGGTGGCGGCAATCTCCTTGCGCACGCTGTACAGGTCGGAGATGCCGCTGACCAGCTCGGCATTGCCGATGCGGCCCAGCACGCTGTCCTTTTGCGGCTGGCGCGCGGCATAGTCGTCCGACGCAAAGGGCGTGCGCCACAGCTGCATCGGGTGCACGCGCGAGGCCTCATTGCTCTCGGCAGCAAAGATGACAATGCGGCCATCGTCCATGCGCGCATAGCCGTGGCCGATCAGGGGCGGCTGCAGCGCCCGCTCGATCAGGTTGTACTTGAACAGCGCCATGCGCCCGCTCTCGGGCTCGTAGAACACATAGAGCACATCCTCGCCATTGGGCGAGCGGATGCTGCGGCGGTAGCGCATGCCCTGCATGTTCTGCTCGAAGGCGCGGTGTTCGCCGTTTTGCAGATAGTAGCCACCGGGGAAGATGATGCCGTGGTCCTGGGGCAGCTGGATGCAGGCCGCGCCAATCGCATCCATGCGCAGCACCTGGCGCGACAAGGTGTTGTAGACCAGGTAACGCCACTGGTCCTCACGGTAGGGCAGGATCTTGAGCAACACCAGGCTGCCGACGGCCGCGTATTCAAACACCGCGTCATCGAGCGACTGGTTCTTCTCCTGCACCGGCTCGCGGTAGATGCCCAGGCCGTCATTGGTGTTGTTCTCGACCTTGATCGTCAGGTCGCCGTCAAGCGTCTCGACAAACACCTTGTCCAAGATATTGATGTGCGGGTGGCGGCCCTGCACCAGGTGCTCGCGGCCGGCGCGCTGCCACTCAAAATCATGGGGGGCAGGCAGCTCGATGTCGCGCTCGCCCCGGTTGTCGATGTAACGGATCTGCTGGCCATCGGGCGAGACCGACCAGCGGAACACCCGCACATCGCCCAGGCGCTCGCCGATCTGGAAGCTGGCCAGCAGCTTGCCATCCCGCACCGCCAGCTGCATCAGCTTGGTGTGCTTGTAGTAGGCGTAGAGCTCCTGGAAATCCTGCACAAAGCTCTGGATGCCCAGGAAGCTGTCCTTGAGCTCGACCGGCGTGACTTCGTAGCCCTGCTCGCCCTCGTGCAGGCGGTAGAGCGCAAACACATCCTCGATGCGCGTCTCCTGCTTGAGGCCCATGAACACGTTGTAGCCAAACAGCAAAAAGCCGCCGACCTGGGCGATGTCGCGGCCCAGGCAGTTGTTTTCGGTGCGCACCCGCATGCGGGCGATGACCTCCATCTGGCTGCGGCCAAACTCCTCCAGCCGCGCTTCGTTGAGTTCGCGCGCCAGCGTCTCCAGCGCCTGGCCCTGGGCATCGAGCCGCTTGGCCAGCACTTCATAGGAGCCGCCGCTGGCGACGGCGTCGTCAACGGCAGAGCGGTCCGGTGGGTGGTTGGTGGGGATAGTGGACATGGCTAGAGCGGCAGAGAATGCGGTGGGGCAAGGCCGGCCAGCACGGGTGCTGGGGCCTGCGATGGGAGTGGCCCGCCCAGCGGCGCACAGGGCGCCGCCGGGCCAGGCGGGCTAGGCCAAGGCCTGGACTCAGGATTCGGCCGCCGATGGCGGCAGGCTCTTCTTGTCCTGGCCGCCGCCCAGCAGGTTGCTCAGTGCATCCGTGGGCAGGCCCTTGCCGCCGATGAACTTTTGCAGCAGCTCCTGCACGATGGGGCTCTTGGCCGAGACACCCTCGACCGCCTTGCCCACCGACAGCGCCTTGGCAAAGTTGTTGAAGAAGTCGCCACCGCCGCCGACGATGTCGATATTGGCCTTGGACAGCGCGGCCGACAGCACCTCGGCCTGCTCCTGCGCCACGGTCTTGTTCGCCTCGATCGCAGCCAGCGCCTGCTCGAAGTTCTTCTCCAGCTGCATGCGGAACTCTTCGTGCGAGCGGGCCTGGTCGGACAGCGACGCGAGCGCCGTGAACTTTTCGGTCAGACCCTTGGCCTCGGCAAACAGCTTGTCGCGCAGCACATCGGCTTCGGACTGGCCGACATCGCGGGTCACCACTGCCTTGGTGTTGCCCACCTGGGCTTCACCACGGGCCTGTGCCATCAGACGCTCTTCGAGCACCTTGGCATCGGCCAGGCCCAGCTTTTCGTTGGCATCGGCCTGCGCCTCGATCACGCGCACTTCGGCCAGGCCCTTTTCCTCTTCGCCGCGCGCCTGGGCGATCAGCTTTTCGGCAATGATCTTGGCCTGCACCATGCCCTCGCGCTCAATGGCCGCTGCCGTCACTTCGCGCACCTTGGCGTCCGCCAGGCCCGGCGCTGCGCGCTCGACCTCGATGGCCTCGGCCATCTTCTTCTTGGCTTCGGCGGTCTTGCCGGCCGCTTCCAGCTCGGCCTGGGCCAAGGTGGTCACCTCGACGGCCTTGTGGCGCGATGCCGACTCGTCGGCCTCGGCCTTCTTGACCTGGCGCACCATGTCTTCTTCGGCCTGGGCCTGGGCGGTCAGCACGGTGACCTGCTTCATGCGCTCGGCCTCGGACACCACGCGCACTTCCTTGATGCGCTCCTCTTCCTGGGCCACGCCCTTTTCCACCACCACGCGCTCGCGGATCACATTGGCGATATTGGCCTTCTCGACCTCGATGGCCTTTTCCTTCTCGATGCGCTGCAGCTCCACCTCGCGCTGGCGCGAGACCACTTCCAGGTCCTTGGCGCGGGTGACCTTTTCAATCTCGATCACCACCGCGCGCTCGCGGTTCTGCTGGGCCACCGCCACTTCGCGCTGGCGGTTTTCCTCGCGGATGTCGAGCTGCTCCTGCGTCTGGATACGGGCCTGCTCGGCCTTGAGGCGCTCTTCTTCCTGCACCTTCTGGGTCTCGGCCTGCTCGCGCGCCTGGATGGTGGCGATCTCGCGCTTCTGGCGCGCCTCGGCATCAGCCTGCTGGCGCTCGAGCGCCAGCATCGCTTCCTTGGTCTCGACATTCTTCTTGGTCACGGCCAGCTCGGCATTGCGCTCGAGCTCGTTGGTGACGATGTTCTGGTTGGCCGTCAGCTCGGTGATCTTGCGAATCCCTTCGGCGTCCAGGATGTTGTTCGGGTCCAGCGAGGCCTTGGAGGTCTGCTCCAGGTAGTCGATGGCCACGTCTTCGAGCACATAGCCGTTCAGGTCATTGCCGATCACATGGATGATCTGGTCGCGGAAATCTTGGCGGTTCTCGAACAGTTTGACAAAGTCGATCTGCTTGCCCACGGTCTTCAAGGCCTCGGAGAACTTGGCATTGAACAGCTCATTGACGGCACCCTTCTCCGATGCACGCTCCACACCGATGGCCTTGGCCACCTTGAGCACGTCGGCGGCGGTCTCGTTGACGCGCAGGTAGAAGGCCACGGTGATGTCGGCACGCATGTTGTCGCGGCAGATCAGGCCTTCCTTGCCACGGCGGTCAATCTCCAAGGTGATCAGCGAGATGCGCATGAACTCCTTCTTGTGGATTACCGGCAGCACCATGCCGCCGGTGAACTTCACCTTGGGCTGCGAGGTCGTGTCATTGATGATCAAGGCCGTGCCCTGGGGCACCTTGATGTAGAAGGCCTTGACCAGCGCAAACAGGCCCAGGATGACGATGAAGACCGTGCCGATCACCACCCCCGCGACTATGTACCACTCCAGATTTCCCCAATTCATGCGTAGCTCCCTATCAGTATCAATTTCTAAAAAAATGCGATGCGGGCCCGCCGCGCCGGCGCTGGCGAGCCGCTCCTATCAAACAGGTGGGTGCAAACCCGGTATCTCGCTGCCGTCGAACTCGGCCTTGCTGACCACGCGCCAGGCGTTGTGCGCAGGCAGGTGCTCGATCAGCACGATCTCGGTGCCGCGCGGCAGATCGCGCTCGGGCGAGCGCATCTGCACATTGAGCCCGCCGCCGCCGTCATCGACGCTGCCGTAACCTTGCGTGGCGTTGACAACGCCGCTGCGCACCAGGCCTGTGCGGCCCAGCAGCACCTGCGGGGTTTCGGGCGGCGCAATGCGCGCCACCAGGCCGCGCAGCGGCCGCAGCACCACCACGGTGGCGGCAAAGCCCAGCACCAACGCGGCCAGCGCCAGCGCGCTGCCGATGATGAGGTTGACCAGGGTCCAGCCCTCGGGCATCGGCACCAGATGGCACAGCACATAGGAGGCCAGCCAGGACAGCAGCAGCAACACCGTCAGGATGACGGTGGCCGGAATGCCGCCCAGGCCCACCTTGAGCAGCAGGCCGGCGAGCGCGCTGACCGAATGCTCCACGCCATGGGCATGGTCGCTGCCATCGAACAGCAGCCATTGGTCCAGTGAATCGGTCTCCACCAGGCCCACCAGCGCGATCAGCCAGTACAGCAGCATGCACAGCAGCAATGCGCCGAAGATGAAGGTCGGAAAGCCCAGCGCATAGTGCAGAAAGGTCGACATGGCAGTCCCTCTTCTCGGTGTGCGGTAGCGGGCGTGGCGCCGGCTCCTCACTTGTTGTGTGTCTGGTCGGGCCCGCCAGGGGCCCGGGCGCGATCAGCCCTGCTTGGTGCTGGCGCGCTGCGCCTTGAGGCGCTCGAGCACCGACTGCGCATTACCGGCAGCGGCGGTGATGCCCGCGGCACGCAGCTTGGCATCGAGCGCGTCTTCGCTACTGCTGTTTGCCAGCTCGGCCGCGCTTTCCATGCGGGCGCCGCGCTCGGCCTGCTTTTGCTTGATGCGTTCGAGCGAATCGAGCGCCGTCTGCACGCGCGACTGCGAGCCGGTGTAGCGGCCCGCTACCGTGGCCTGGGCGCGCTGCACGCTCTCGGTGGCCTTGACGGTGTCGGCCTGCTGCTTGAGCCGCTTGATATTGGACTGCGCAGTCTGGATCGCGCCGCGCAGCTGCTCCACGCTCTGGGTGAAGGCGCCCAGCTGGGCCTCTTCCTCGTCACGCTGGGTTTCGAGCAGGACCACCTTGCCGGCGACTTCAAGCGCCAGCGCCTCGTCCTGGGTTTCCAGCGCCTTCATCGCATAGCCTTCGTACTCGGCAATCTTGGCTTGCGTGGTCTGCAGCTTGCCAGCGGACAGCTTTTGCTTGGCCATGATCTCGGCCAGCGCTTCCTTGGAGCTATTCAGGTCGTTGTCGGCATCGCGGATTTCCTGGTCCAGGATGCGCAGCGCCTGGCTGTCGGTGACGGCTTCACCCGCCTCGTGCGCGGCGCCGCGCAGCGCAGTCACCAGCTTGTTCCATACGGTCATGATGCTCTCCTTGTACTGTGGGGTCGGGGACGGGCTGCGCTCAGACCTGCGCCAGGGTCAGATAGGGGGCCAGCGCCTCGGTGGCCTGGATCACGCTGTCGGCCAGGATCAGGATCTCGGCCAGGATGTCGTCCGTGCTGCTGTTGGCGCGCATCGCGGCAAACATCACATAGCCTTCGCCACCCCGGGTCAGGGGCTCCAGCGCCATCGTCGTGAACGGGAACAGCTTTTGCAGGCGCAGGATTTGCGCATTGAGACCGGCGCTATCGCGCACCTGGTTGGCGGGCCACAAAAAGGCCTCGACCACCAATTGCTCACCCGACAGGGCCACATGCACGGGCAGGTCGCCAAAATCGGACAGGGTGACCAGCACGCTGGTCTCGGCCCCCTCCAGTAGCTCTATCTGCAACTTGCCCTCGCGGGCCAGCGCCGATGCGCCCAGCTCGTCGGCCAGCGCCTGAATGCTGCGGTAGTGGTGCTTGCTGCTTTCCATGCTCCCCTCCTGTCGGTGGATGGTCAATGAACCCGGTTGTGCCTGCGGCTGGCGCATCTGCTTTTCGAGCAAATGCAGGGCCGCGCTGTACTCTGGAAGTACCCAGACCTCTTTTTTCACCAAACCCTGCTCCCGCAGCCGTTGGCGGTGCAGTCGCTGGTAGTGGGCAGATGTTTTTGGATCCATGGGATGACGATAACAGCCATTACATGTGATGTGTACATGTAATAGTTTCAATATGTAAATTCTCCTTTGAAATCATAGCACTGCAGGGCTATTTCACGGGCTGTCACCGTGTTTTGTCTCTGTGGGGACCGGCCCCATCCTGTGACATCTTCACAATGGCCGCATGCTTTTGATCGACCTGCACCACGCCCACGCTGCCTTGCAAGACAACGGCGTTGCCACCTTGACGATTCGCCATGCCGGCAGCCTCAATATCCTGTCGTCGCCGGTGCTCGAAGCGCTGGCCCAGGCATTCGATACGCTGGCGCAGGACACGCGCATCCGCGTGCTGGTGCTGCGCGGCAGCGGTGACAAGGCCTTTGTCGCGGGCGCTGATATCAAAGAAATGCGGGCGCTGACGCCGGACAATGCCGCTGCCTTCATCACCCGGCTGCGCCGCGTCTGCGAAGGCGCGCGCCAGTTCCCCACGCCGGTGATTGCCCGCCTGCCGGGCTGGACGCTGGGCGGCGGGCTGGAGCTGGCCTGCGCCTGCGATATCCGCATTGCCAGCAACCGGGTGCAGTGCGGCATGCCCGAGGTCCAGGTCGGCATCCCCTCGGTGATCCATGCCGCCATGCTGCCCCGGCTGATTGGCGGGGCGCGCACGCAGTGGCTGCTGCTGACCGGCGACAACATTGACGCCGCACAGGCGTTGCAATGGGGCCTGCTCGACCAGGTGGTGCCGCCCCAGCGGCTCGACGACGAGGTAGAGCGCCTGGCCAACCAGCTGGCCGGCTACGGCCCGCAGGCACTGCGCCAGCAAAAACGCATGCTGCGCGCTTGGGAGCGGCAATCTGTCGACCAGGCCATCGAAGACAGCGTGCAGGAATTTGCCAACGCCTTCAAGACCGGTGAGCCCCAGGCCTATATGGCCCGCTTTGGCCAGCACTGATACAGGGGCAAGCCTGCCTGCGCTTGAGCGGGCAGGCCTATCTGCGCTTTGCTAGCAGGCGGCATCACCTGCTGATGCCGGGGCTCCGCAACCGGGGCCCGTTTCTCTCCCTACCGCCCCCTTGATCGCCCATGCCGTCTGCGCAGGGGTGATGTCCCATCGCGCCCGGATGGCACACGCCCAGCGCTGGCCCCCTGTTGCAGGGCGCAGTGTGGTTGCCAAGCCCCAGCCATCCCTTGTCATTTTTCTATGGGATTGGCAACACACCCCCAAGAAAAAGCATCATCCAGAAACAGGAAATTTTGATGCGCCGCAGCAATATTTACATTTGATCGTTAAAAATCGCTTCCAAATCAAGCATCAATTTGTAACCTCACCAACGACGTTTGCAGGCAGATCGTTGATAGTATTTCCCTTTGTGGTTAATAAATACTTACTTTTTACCAGGATACTTGTTGAAACACTATTCATGCATTTGTGGCGATTGATATAATCGAATCACAAGTCGTGAGAATTTTTTTCTATCAATCACCATGCCCAAGCGCTCCGCCCCCTCCTTTCAGGCCCCTGCCCTCTGCGCAGCGCTCCTGGGCCTTTTGCCTGTATGGGCCCATGCCCAGCCACTGCGGCCTTACCAAGCCAGCTGGGCCACCTGGGGCCTGGGTCTGTGCCTGGCCGCGCTGATGGTGGTGGTGGCGCTGGAGGCGCTCTACACCTTCCGCCACTACGCCTTCACGCTCAACCGCCTGTTCGCACGCCAGCGCCCGCTGTATGCCGGCATCGAGCAGGCGCACTGGCCGCACATCACCGTCTTTATTGCAGCGCACAACGAAGAGGCCGTGATCTCGGGCTGCATCGAGGCGCTCCTGGATGTGGACTACCCGCGCGATCGCCTGACGATCATGCCGGTCAATGACCGCTCGACCGATGGCACGCGCCAGATCATCGACAGCTATGCCGACCGCCACCCTGGCCGCCTGCAGCTGTTCCACCGCCAGGAAGGCCCTCCAGGCAAGGCCGCGGCGCTCGCCGATGCCACCGCCATCGTCCAGGCCCGGGGCGAGTCCGAGCTGATCGTGGTGTTCGATGCCGACTACCTGCCGGGCAAGAAGATCATCAAGCAGCTGGTCGCCCCCTTCCTCGACCCCGAGGTGGGCGCCGTCATGGGCCGCGTGGTGCCCCAGAACGCCGGCGTGAACCTGCTCACCCGCCTGCTCGATCTGGAGCGCTCCGGTGGCTACCAGGTCGACCAGCAGGCCCGTTTCAACATGGGTGCGGTGGCGCAGTACGGCGGCACCGTGGGCGGCATTCGCCTGAGCGCGCTGCAGGATGTGGGCGGCTGGACCCCCGAGGTGCTGGCCGAAGACACCGACCTGACCTACCGCCTGCTGCTCAAGGGCTGGCAAACCGCCTACCTGGGCTACGCCGAATGCTATGAGGAAGTGCCTGAGAGCTGGGCCGTGCGTTTTCGCCAGATCAGCCGCTGGGCCAAGGGCCACAACCAGGTGATGACCAAGCTGGGCACCGAGATGCTGACCCGCAAGGGCCTGCGCTGGATGGAGCGTGTCGACGGCGTGGCGCTCCTGGGCGTGTTCCTGATGTCGCCCATCTTGCTGGTGGGCTGGCTGCTGGCCCTGGTGCTGACGGTCACCGGCTACGGCATCGGTGCCAATGTGAACATTGCCTTGCTGATGCTGCTGATCGCCACCGGTTTTGCCTGCGTGGGCAACTTCGCCGCCTTCTTCGAAGTGGCCGCTGCCGTGCACCTTGACGGCCACCAGCGCCGCCTGCGCCTCTTGCCGCTGCTGCTGACGGGCTTTGTCGTCAGCATGGTGGCCGTCTCCAAGGCCACGATCGACGGGCTGCTGCTCGACAAGCTGTTCAAGCGCCAGTTCAAATGGGACAAGACCGTGCGCTACCGCCAGGCGCCCGCCGCTGCCCCGGTCGTCTCGCCCGCAGCCCTGCCTGAAGCACGTGTATGAACGCCCCCGTCCATCCCCTGCTGTTTGGCAGCATGTGGCTGACCGTGACCGCCCTGGTCTTCCTCTTGCCGCTGCTGCCGGCGCTGCGCGAGCTGTATTCGCGCAGCGATGCCGATGCACTGGCCATCGATCCGCTGGACAACGGCCGCACGGACTACACCGCCCAGCGCATGGCCGAGCAACTCGATCTGCTCGAAGCCATGCCGCGCGTGGCCCAGTGGCAGCACGATGACCAGGGGCGCCTGATGGTGCCCCGTGGCCAATCGCGCCTGATGGCCCGGACCGAGGTGCCGGTCGTGATCGGCTTCAGGTCCCAGCTGCGCACCCTTGTCTCCAGCGACATCGTCGAGCTGCAGGCCAACAGCGTGGTGCAACGCGTGCTGCATGCCAAGAGCATCCACTGCCTGGGCCCGGCCCAGCTGGCCCGCCTGACCAGCGCCGAGCGCCATATCGTGCTCTCGCCCGGTGCGCGCTTTCTGCGCCTCTCGGCCGCCTGCATCTTTACCTGGCCCCTCAAGCGCTCACTGCAGTTCCCGCTGCCCGAGCTGGGCACCGGCATGCCGCTGACGACGCTGCAGCGGCGCCATGAAGGCGACCTGCGCATTCCCGCCGGCACCATTGTGCGCGGTGGCCTGGTGGTCACCGGCAACCTGCTGATGGAAGAGATGTCCGTGGTCGTGGGCCATATCAAGGTGCATGGCAATGCCGTGCTGGCCCAGAGCGCCTGTGTGCAGGGCGCGGTGTTCGTGCAGGGCGACCTGCAGACCAAGGGCAACAACTATGTCGAAGGGCCGCTGTGCGCCGGCAAGCGCCTGCAGCTGGGCCCCGACAGCCAGGTGGGCGACAAGGAGTGCCCCAGCAGTGTCTCGGCCTGGACCATTGCCTTACACGCCAGTGTCCGCGTCTATGGCAGTATGGCTGCTGTACGTTCCGGACAGGTGGTGCTATGAAAACACGCAATCTCTGGATCGCCTCGGCAGCCATGGCCTGGCAGCTGGCAGGCGCAGCGCAGCCGGACGAGCCCCCGGCGCTGGCCGCCTTTGCCACCGGCGATGGCGCCTACTACACCACCTTGGGCGGCCAGGTCGTAGACCCTTACTTCGTCAACAAGGGCTTCACGATCGCGCTGCAGGCGGGTGTGCCGCTACGCGCCGAGCTGCAGCAGTGGCTGGCCTGGCTGCTGCCGCGCCAGCGCCAGGATGGCGGCTTTGACCGCTTTTGCCCCACCGCAGACACTGCCTGGCGCAGCTGCATGGGCGCCGATGCCGACGACTCCATGGCCGCCACCACGATCGAGATGCTGCACTTGGCGCGGCAGAAGCAATGGCTCACTCCTGGTCAGCAGGCCGCTGCCCAGCAGGCCATTGCGCGCAGCCAACAGCTGCTCGCGCGCCTGCGCAACCCCAGCAACCAGCTCTACAAAGCCTTGCTGGACACCGAGCTGTACTACCTGATGGACAACATCGAGGTCTACGAAGCGCTGCGCGCGGCCGAAGGGGCGCAGGCGGGCCCCGCCTCCAAGCAGCTGGCAGCGGCCATCAACCGGCGTTTTCGCAGTGGCAGCGACTGGAAACCGGCCTTGCCCGAATACGACCGTCCGCGCTTTTATCCCCATACCCTGGCCAGCGCCTACCTGTGGCAGACCGGGGTGATTTCCCGCGCCGAATCGGACCGCGCCACCGCCCAGTGGCTGGCCCAGCATGGCAGCGCCTGGCTCTCGCGCAGCGAAGACCACTATGCATGGGGCCTGGTTGCATGGAAAATGCGTCAGACCGCACCGATCCAGGCCGCCTGCTGGCGTGCATCGCTACGGCCCTTCCAGCCTGCGGTAGGCTGGACCGTGTTGGATGCGATGATCGACCACGCGCTGGCGCACACGGGTATCAGCACCCAGTGCCCTTTTGCAATGGCCACGGCGCCCGCGCCGGTGCCCGCGCCCACAACCACCCCGGCTGCCAACCCTTGAGGCTGACACCATGAACAAGCTCTTGCGCTGGAAAAAATGGCTGGCCGCCACCGCAGTGGTGCTGTGCCTGCTGGCCGTCATTGGCTGGCACCAGTCACGCAGCCTGCAGGCCAGCCAGCACTACGCCACCATCAGCTTGCTGATCCCCGATGGCATGCCCGCCCATGCGCCCCAGGTGCAGATCTGGAGCGAGGCAGCGCGCGAGCGCGGCCTGCTGCTCAAGCCGCTGGCGATCAGCGAATGGATGCGTGGCATCCACTATGGCGCCCCCGCTGCGCAGCAGGCGGTGATCCTGCCCGATACCTTCCACCGCAATATCTCTGATGCGGCAGTGCAGACCTTGATCGACGTGGTGCAGGCTGGCGGCCAGGCCATGGTGGTGCAGGACGGCGGCATGCTCGACGAGCGCGGCTACTACAGCAAGGGCACATCGCGCCTGTCGCAGATGCTCGGCGTGCGCTATGGCGACTACGACACCTACAAGGACCAGCTGTCCGACTATGAAGAGATCCGGGGCGCGCCCACCACGATGGAGCTGCTGGGCATCCCGCCCGGGCGCTACCTCGATGCCAAGGCCGCTGCCAAGCTCACTGCGATCGACCCCGAGGAGCTGGCGGTCGATCAACCTGGCTTTCCCAGCTTCATTGCCGGCTACACCAAGGATTCGCAGCGCTTTACCGTGCTCAAGACCGACCGCCCCCAGGGCGCACGCATCCTGCTGCAATCGAGCAATGGCGATGTGGTGGCCAGCGTCAACCACTGGGGCAAAGGGCAGGCGATGTTCATCAACCTGCCGCTGACCTATTTGCTGCAGCGCACCGACGGCATTTTCCTGCACGGTTTTCTGGCCTACTTTGCCCAGCAGCTGGTGCAGCAGCCGCAACTGCTGGCATCACCGGACGGCATTGGCGCGCTGGTGCTGAACTGGCACAACGACGACGGCCGGGCCATCGGCTTTTTGCACGAGCTGCAGGAAGCGGGCATTTTTGACCACGGCCACCAGTCCTTGCACTTCACCGCCGGCCCCGATGTGAACCAGCCAGGCGACGGGCTGGGCATGGACCTGGACTACAACGAAGACGCCCAAAAGATGATCCAGATGCTGCTCAGCCAGGGCCACAGCATCGGCAACCACGGCGGCTGGATCCACAACTATTTCGGCAACAACGCCTCCGACGACAACGCCGACGATTTCATGCCGTTTCTCGACCTGAACAATGCCTCGGTCACCAAGGCCAACCATGGCCTGCAGCCCAAGGAATACTCGGCCCCCAACGGCAATACGCCGCTGTGGACCTATGACTGGATGGCCGAGCACGGCGTGCAGTCCTTTTACACGGTGGCCAACGTCGGCATGCCGCCCACACGGCTGTGGTTGGGCACGCGCCAGGTCCAGCAGTCCTGGGCCTTCCCCGTGCTGACCTACGGCCAGGTTGCGTCGGCCGAAGAGGCCTCGTTCCAGAAGATACCGGTTGCCGAGTTCGGCCAGTGGCTGCAGCAGGTGGCGGGCTTTATCGAACATACCCGCAGCATCCGCCTGAGCTACTTTCACCCGATTGGCGCGGTGGAGTACCTGCCAGCGGTCAAGGCCTACATCGACAGCGTACAGGCCTGTGCGGACCGCAAGCAGTGCCAGTTCATCTCGATGGGCGAGGCGGCCGACTTCCTCAGTCGGCGCAACCAGGTGCAGTGGTCCATCGCGGCCGAGGGCGACAACGACCTGCTCAGCGCCAGCCACCCGCAGTCCCTGGCCGCGATGGCCTGGACTGTGCCCAAGACAAAATATGCGGCCGTGCGTGTGCGCGCTGGCCAGGCCCAGGTGCAAGCCACCGATAGTGCCTGGCTGGTGCGCGTGCAGGACGGTCAAGAACTCAGCCTTGAAATGCGTCGCCAAAAATGAGCTCCTCCACCCCTTCCTCCTCCTTGTCCGTCGCGGCCATCATGGGCACCCGGCCCGAGATCATCAAAATGGCCCCGGTGGTGCTGGCGCTGCGCCAGCGCGGTATCACCACCCATGTGCTGCACACCGGCCAGCACGAAGAGATGGCCTGGCCGCTCTATGAATTTTTCGGCATCGCGCCCCAGGAGGTGATCCGCCTCAAGCGCGAGGTCGCCACCTTGCCGGCGCTGTCGAGCGAGCTGATGTCGGCCATCGGCAGCACCCTGGCCAGCCTCCAACCGGCCGTAGCGCTGGTGCATGGCGACACCAGCAGCGCGGCCATGGGCGCGCTCGCGGCCGCCTTCCTGCAGATCCCCGTCGGCCATGTCGAGGCCGGTCTGCGCTCGGGCCGCATCTCCGAGCCTTTCCCCGAAGAGATCAACCGCAGCCTGATCGGCCGCGTGAGCCAATGGCACTTTGCCCCCACCGGCCAGGCCCGCGAGAACCTGGAGAAGGAAAACGTGCCCGGCGAGATCGCGGTGGTCGGCAACACCGTCGTCGACGCCGTGCTGCTGGCCGCGCGCCATGTGCGCACGCAGCGCGCTGCCGGCCAGCCGGTGGCCAACCCCGACTACCAGTGGTTCGTCGACAGCGGCCTGCGCCAGCTGGTGCTGGTAACGGCACACCGGCGCGAGAACTGGGGCGCGCCCATGGTGGAGATCGCCCAATCGGTGGCGCGCCTGCTCGAGCAGCACCCTGAGGCCGCCGTGGTCTGGCCGGTGCACCTGAACCCGCTGGTGCAGCAGGTGGTGCGCGGCGTGCATGGCGCCAGCTCCGCAGACGTGCAGCGCCGCTGGCGCCTCACGGCCCCGCTGGATTACGCGCCCATGGTGGAGATCATGGACGCCGCCCAGCTGCTGCTGACCGACTCAGGCGGTATCCAGGAAGAAGGCCTGTCACTGAACAAGCCCCTGCTGGTGATGCGCGATGTGACCGAGCGTCCCGAAGTCATCGCCTGCGGCGCCGGCCTGCTGGTGGGCACCGAGGCCGAGCGCATCCTCTCGGCCGCCAGCCATGTGCTGGCCACCGGCCAACTGCCCGGCCTGCCGCCCGCCTCTGTGGACAACCCCTTTGGCGATGGCAGCAGCGGCTTGCAGATCGCCGCCGCAATTGCCCGCCATCTGCAGCCCTCCTCCCTCTGAACAACCTCTACAAGAACCCCATGAACACCTTCTTCCTCCGCAGCTCCATGGCGCTGAGCGCCGCCGCCTTGCTGGCCCCTGCCATGGCCCAGACCACCGGTGCCAGCGCCGCAGCGCCCATCACCGAGCCCGCCGCCGCGCCTGCAGCACCGGCCGCAGACTTCGAGCCGGGCCAGCGCGGCCGGGTTGATATCGGCGCGGGCTTCTCCAGCCTGACCGGCGGCAACAGCAACTGGAATGACGAGTACGTGCGCGGCTATGTCGGCCTCAAGCCCGGCACCGTCCTGAACTGGGACCTGGCCAGCCAGCGCCACTTCGACCAGCGCGGCACCGTGGGCGCGCTGTCGCTGACACACACCTTGTCGCCCTGGTGGTACATGTCGGTGGGTGCCAGCTCCGGCTCGGCCGACTTCCAGAACAAGTACCGCGGTGACATCGCCATCTACCGCAAGTGGACCGAGAGCCAGCAGTGGGTGACGGGCCTGTCGCTGATGAAATCGGCCAGCCGCGACGGCATCCACCGCGACACCGGCATCACCGCCTCGGTCGCCTACTACTCGACCAACGACTGGGTCGGCGAAGGCGGTGTGGTCTACAACAAGTCCAACCCCGGCTCGGTCGAAGGCTACCGGGGCTTTGCCGCGCTGACCATGGGCCGCGAAAAGCAGCACTACTTCACCGCCCGCATCGACCATGGCAAGGAAGGCTACCTGCCCACCGGCGCCATCGCCAACGGCGTGGGCAACCAGGTCGGCTTCCAATCGACCGAGCTGAGCCTGCAATGGCGCCAGTGGCTGGGCAAGGACTGGGGCTACCTGGTGGGCGGCCAGTTCTACCGCAACCCCTACTACAACCGCAAGGGCCTGAGCGCTGCGGTGTTCTTCGACTTCTAAGGCCAGGCCATGTCGTTGCGCATGACCCGCCAGCACCGGGGCCTCAGAAGCTACATCTGGACCTGGCAGCACAGCGCCCAGCTGCTGGTGCTGCTGCTGGCCTTCTGGCTGGTGCTGTGGTGGGCTGCGCCGCTGTTGATGCACCGCTGGGCCGATGTGCTGGGCTGGGCCTGGCCGCACCTGGGCCTGGGCAGCAGCGAGGGGGTCGAGGTGCAGACCACATCGCTGCTGGGCGTGCCCATCGAGGTGGTGCGTACGCATTTCTATGTGCCGCCCCCCAGCCTCTGGCAATGGTGGGGTGGCGCGCTGCTGTCGCTGGGGCTGATGGCGCTGTCCTTTGTGCTCTCGCGCGAGCGCCTGCCGCTGATCTACGGGCTGCGCATCGTCGCGCTGTTGGGCATCGTGGGTCTGCTGTCCTACGAGTTCCTGCCCACGCTGGCCGTCAGCGACGTCAACCGCCTGCTGGCCGACAACATCCTGGACATGGGCCTGGCCATGCTCTGGCTGCTGCCGGCCGTGCATGCGCTGGTGCTCTACATCTTCCCGATCCCGGTGCTGCACAAGGTCGCCGCCACGATGACCGGCATGCTGATGCTGGTCGTCAGCATTCCGCTGCAGGCCGCCTCGCTCGCCTGGCTGGCCCAGCAGTTCAGCCTGCTGGTCACCTTGCCCTTGTACATGCTGTTCAGCTTTTTGCCCCAGATTGCGGCGCAGCTGGGCATCTACGGTCTGTTCATGAGCTTTGCGCCAGCGCCTGAGCGAGGGGGCGCCTAGCTGGGGGCGCCCACTTCGCTGCACCTCGCCGGCCACCCCTTGCCGGCCGCACCCTCCTCCAGGATCCAAAAAGTTTCCCAAGCAACGATTAGCCGACGAGACCCTGTTGGCTTGCCACTGGGCGGACAATGCGCCGTGGCCCTGTCCGCAGGGCCCAGACCAACCGATCGACCCATGGCGCCCGGTGGCCAGCCACGGGGCAGGCCCGCTGGGGCGCCGCCAAGGAGAAAACAATGCTGTATCTGGTTCGCATGGATGTGAACATTCCCCATGACCTGCCCCAAGCGCAGGCCCAAGAGATCAAGGCCCGCGAGAAGGCCTATTCGCAAGATCTGCAGCGCGATGGCCGCTGGAAGCACATCTGGCGCGTGGCGGGCGAGTATGCGAACTACAGCGTGTTCGATGTGGAATCGAACGACGAGCTCCACGGCCTGCTGCAGGCGCTGCCGCTGTTCCCCTACATGAAGATCTCGGTCACGCCGCTGGCCCAGCACCCCTCGGCCATCGCCCAGAACTGAGTCGGCGCGCCGGCAGGGGCCGGCCACCCGCTTGTACGACGCACACCCTCGCGAGCAGCGACGGTGTGCGTTGTGCTTTCCGGCTTGGATGCGCGGACTACAGCTGCACGCGCAGCTCGCCGATGCCGTCAAACTGCACCCGCACTGCATCGCCAGGCGCCGCCTGCAGCAAGCCGCACCAGCTGCCCGTGGTCACCACCGTGCCGGCGCGCAGGCTGCCAAAGTGCGCCGTCGCATGGCGCAGCCACTGCGGCAGCAGCCAGGCCGGGTCCTGCAGGCCATAGCTGCGCTCAAAGGCCTGGGCGGGCTGCGCGCCGATCTGTACCGTGCAGCGCTGCGTGCTGCCATCCACCGGGCTGTAGGGCTGCCAGGCGCCCAGCACCAGCGCGCCGTGGCAGAGCAGGTCCGCCGCCTTCAAGGCCGCAGGCGCCTGCAGCTGCTGCTGCCAGCGTGAATCGACGATCTCGATGCTCAGCGCCATCGCATCGATCAGCTGGGCGGCGCTGGCCTCATCGAGCGCAGCGGCCTGGTCCGCATCGACCGATTGGCCCAGGCGCAGCGCAATCTCCGCCTCAACCCCGCGCAGGAAAAACGGGGTGGCACGCAGATCGGCGCCGCCACCGTGCACCCCTTGGGGCGGCAGAGGCGCATGGCCCAGCGGCTGGCTGCGGCTGGGTCCACCCGATTTCCAGTACTGGGGCGCTTGGGCGGCGTCCCCCCAGCGCTGGGCCCGCTCGCGGTGCACGGCGATGATGTCGGCAGGCGCCAGGCTCGCCGGCCAGGCGGCCGCGTCGATGGCGGCGCCGGCCCCGGTGGCGGTCTGCAGCGCCTGGGCCAGGGCAGCGGGTTGAAAGGTCGAAGCGGTGTCGGCAGAGGGCATGGCGATGGCGTCCGAAAGTGTAAAAAGTCCAATCGGCATAGCGTAACGGACAGCGCCGCCCGCCCCTGTCACCGCAGCAAACACGCTACATGTAAGCAGAACCGGTGCAAGGTTATGCAAAAAAAGCATTCCATCCCAATCATCCGGCCTTGGACAAAGGTATAGAGCGGATTTAAGCTGTACAGACCTTTTCAACCGCATGGATCGTATGCCGTCCAACAGCACTCCCGCCGCAGCGCCACAACACGCTCTGCCTTCCTACCTCGACCCCAAGCACCTGGGCCCCTGGGGCAACTACCTGCAGCAGGTCGACCGCGTCACGCCTTACCTGGGCTCGCTGGCCCGCTGGGTCGAGACGCTCAAGCGCCCCAAGCGCGCGCTGATCGTGGATGTGCCCATCGAGATGGACAACGGCACGATCGCCCACTTTGAAGGCTACCGGGTGCAGCACAACCTGAGCCGCGGCCCGGGCAAGGGCGGCGTGCGCTTCCACCAGGATGTGACCCTGTCCGAAGTGATGGCCCTGTCGGCCTGGATGTCGATCAAGAATGCCGCCGTGAACGTGCCCTACGGCGGCGCCAAGGGCGGTGTCCGCGTCGACCCCAAGACCCTGTCCAAGGGTGAGCTCGAACGCCTGACCCGCCGCTACACCAGCGAAATCGGCCTGTTCATCGGCCCGTCCAAGGACATCCCGGCACCGGACGTGAACACCAACGGCCAGATCATGGCCTGGATGATGGACACCTACTCGATGAACACCGGCGCCACCGCTACCGGCGTGGTCACCGGCAAGCCCATCGATCTGGGCGGCTCGCTCGGCCGTGTCGAGGCCACCGGCCGCGGCGTGTTCACCGTGGGCGTCGAGGCCGCCAAGCTGTCGGGCCTGGCCCTGCAAGGCGCCAAAGTGGCGGTGCAAGGTTTTGGTAATGTGGGCGGTACGGCAGGCAAGCTGTTTGCCGAAGCGGGCGCCATCGTCGTGGCCGTGCAGGACCACACCGGCACCATCTTCAACGCCAAGGGCCTGGATGTGCCCGCCGTGCTCGAGCACGTGGCCAACACCGGCGGTGTGGGCGGCTTCAAGGGCGCCGACAAGATGGCCAACGAGGACTTCTGGTCCGTCGACTGCGACATCCTGATCCCCGCTGCGCTGGAAGGCCAGATCAACGCCAAGAACGCCGCCAAGATCAAGGCCAAGATGGTGATCGAGGGCGCCAACGGCCCCACCACCACCGAAGCCGATGACATCCTGAACGACAAGGGTGTGCTGGTGCTGCCCGATGTGATCGCCAACGCGGGCGGCGTGACGGTGAGCTACTTCGAATGGGTGCAGGATTTCTCCAGCTTCTTCTGGAGCGAAGACGAGATCAACGCCCGTCTGGTGCGCATCATGCAAGAAGCCTTTGCCGCTGTGTGGCAAGTGGCGCAAGAGAACAAGGTCTCCCTGCGTACCGCCACCTTCATCATCGCCTGCCGCCGCATTCTGCACGCACGCGAGGCACGTGGTCTGTACCCATAAAGCCAGAACGACTCCACGCATTGCTAGCGGCCTTCGGGCCGCTTTTTTTGCGCCCTGCTTCCGCGCACGCAAAGCATGGCTTTCGCAAGTGCGAAGGCCCAATGCGCGCTGGTGCAGGCAAACCCCATCACGCCGCTGGGTGGAACTCCCTATCGTGAGCCCTTAACGATAAATACGGAGACAACGCCATGCGCTTTGCGCGCCGCCGCGCCCTCGCGGCCCTGCTGCTTTCCCCCCTGCTGGCCTTTGCGGCCGACTGGCCGTCCCGCCCCATCACCATCGTCGTGCCCGCAGCAGCTGGCGGCACCACCGATATCGCAGCGCGCCTGCTGGCCCAGAAGATGGGCTCCTCGCTCAAGACCAGCGTCATCGTCGAGAACAAGGCCGGCGGCGGCGGCAGCATCGGCACCGCCTATGTGGCGCGCGCCAAGCCCGACGGCTACACCTTGCTGATGGGCAACATCGGCCCGGTGGCCATCAATTTCAGCCTCTACAAAAAGCTGGCCTATGGCCCCAACGACCTGCGCGGCATCACCAATGTGATCTCGGTGCCCAACATCCTGGTGGTGCATGCCAACTCCCCCATCCAGAACGTGCAGCAGCTCGTGGCACTGGGCAAGCAAAAGCCGCTGACGGCCGCGACCTCGGGCGTGGGCCAGTCGCCGCACATGTCCACCGAGCTGTTCCGCCAGCAAAGCGGGCTCGATGTCACCCTGGTACCCCACAGCGGCGCAGCGCCTGCGGTTACTGCGCTGCTGGGCCAGCAGATCGATTTCATGATCGACAACCTGCCCAGCTCGATGCCGCATATCCAGTCGGGCAAGTTCCGGGCGTTGGCCATCACCAGCCGCGAGCGCTCGGCCCAGCTGCCCGATGTGCCGACGATGCGCGAGGCCGGTGTGCCGATGGATGTGACCGCCTGGTTTGACCTGCTCGCCCCGGCGGGCACGCCGGATGCCATCGTCAACCGCCTGCAGCAGGCAGCGCATGAGGCACTGCAAAGCGCCGACATCCGCCGCACCTTGGCCGAGCTGGGTGGTGTGCCCGACGGCGAGACGGCGGCCGAGCACGACGCCTTTATCGCGCAGGAGCGCAAGCGCTGGGCCGAGATCGTGCGCGCCGCCAACCTGTCTCTGGACTGATTTCCTTCGTTTGCATGTTTGCTATGTCTGACACTTCCTCCTTCCAACTCGCCCAGCCCTTTGGCTCCATCCCCGCCCTGGTGCTGGCCCAGGCCCAGGAGCGCCCCGAGCACACCGCGCTGGTGCTGGGCGCCACGCGCCTGAACTACGCCCAGCTGGCCCAGGGCATGCGCCAGGTGGCCTGCGCGCTGCAGCAGCAAGGCCTGCAGGCCGGTGATGTAGTGGCCATCTGCGCCAGCACCTCGGTGCCTTATGTGCTGGCCTACCTGGGCGCGCTGCAGGCCGGGGTGGTGGTGGCACCGCTGGCGCCATCGGCCACGGCCGAGCACCTGAGCGCCATGCTGGACAACGCCGAGGCCAAGCTGCTGCTGCGCGATGCCGAGGTCGCCGCCCAGTGGCCGCTGGCCAGCACGGCCGAGCGCCCCTGCATCGCGCTGGACGATACCGCACAGGCCGGCACGCGCTGGAGCGACTGGCTCGCCCAGGTGCCCGCCGGCCAGGCGCCCCAAGCGGTGCAGCCCACGCCGCAGTGGCCCTTCAACCTGATCTACTCGTCGGGCACCACCGGCGTGCCCAAGGGCATTGTGCAAAGCTGGGGCATGCGCTGGTCGCATGTCAAGCGCGCAGTCACCAACGGCTACGGGCCCGATGCGGTATCGCTGTGCGCGACGCCGCTGTACTCCAACACCACCTTGGTGGCGGTCCTGCCCACGTTGGCGCTGGGCGGCACTTTGGTGATGATGCGCAAGTTCGACGCGGCCCAGTACCTGCAGCTGGCCCAGGACGAGCGCGCCACCCACACCATGCTGGTGCCCGTGCAGTACCAGCGCCTGCTCGACTGCCCGGCGTTTGACCAGACCGATCTGCACTTGCTGCAGCACAAGTTCTGCACCAGCGCTCCGTTCAAGACCGCGCTCAAGGCCGAGGTGCTGCGCCGCTGGCCCGGGCGCCTGATCGAGTACTACGGCATGACCGAAGGGGGCGTGCGCTGCGAGCTGCACTGCCACCAGTTCCCCGACAAGCTGCACACCGTCGGCCGTGCCGGGCCGGACGCCGATCTGCGCTTTATCGACGAGGACGGCCAGGAGCTGCCCCAAGGCGCGCAGGGCGAAATCGTCGGCCGCTCGGCCGGCATGATGACCGGCTACCACCGCCAGCCCGACAAGACCCGCGAGGCCGAGTGGATCAGCCCCAGCGGCGAGCGCTTTATCCGCAGCGGCGATGTGGGCCAGATGGATGCCGATGGCTTCATCGTGCTGGGCGACCGCAAGAAGGACATGATCATCACCGGCGGCTTCAACGTCTACCCCAGCGATATCGAGGCCGTCATGCTGCAGCACCCCGAGGTGCGCGAGTGCGCGGTGATCGGCGTGCCCTCGGACGCCTGGGGTGAGAGCCCCGTCGCCTATGTGGTGCCCCAGCCCGGCAGCAGCCCCCAGCCGGCCGAGCTGCAGCAGTGGCTCAACAGCCGCGTCGGCAAGACCCAGCGTGTGGCCGACCTGGTCATCCACAGCCAGCTGCCGCGCAGCGAGATCGGCAAGGTGCTCAAGCGCGAGCTGCGCACGCTGTACGCGAGCCAGGTCAGCCAGTCTGCCGCTTGATTGCTAGCCAACACCCGTCCAACAACAAGACCAGGAGACACGACTTGACCCATCGCCACACCACTTCCCTCCGGCGCAGGCAGCTGGCCGGCCTGCTCTCAGGCTTGGCGGTCGCCAGCGGCATGCTGCTGGCCGGCATGGCCCATGCAGCGCCCTGGCCCACCAAGCCGATCCAGCTGGTCATCCCCTACCCCCCTGGGGGCAGTGCCGATCTGCTGGGCCGGCCGCTGGCCTTGCAGCTGCAGCAGCAGCTGGGCCAGCCGGTGGTGCTGGAGTACAAACCCGGGGCCGGTGGCACCCTGGCCTCGCAGTATGTGGCGCGTGCCAAGCCCGACGGCTACACCGTGCTGATGGTGCTGGCCGCGCATGCGATCAATGACAGCCTCTACCCCAAGCTGCCCTATGACACCCGCAAGGACTTTGCACCGGTCTCGCTGGTGGCCAACCTGCCGATGATCGTCGTGGGCAGCAGCAAGCTGCAGGCCAGGAACATTGGCGAGCTGGTCAAGGCCGCGCAGGCCGCCCCGGAAAAGCTCACCTATGGCTCGGCCGGCAATGGCAACACCGGCCACCTGGCTGGGGCGCTGTTTGCCAGCACCGCCGGCGTCAAGATGACCCATGTGCCCTACAAGGGCAGTGCCGGCGTCGTCAATGCGATGCTGGCCAGCGATATCGACCTGACCTTTGACAGCATCTCCACCTCGATCCCGCATGTGCGCAGCGGCAAGCTCCATGCGCTGGCCGTCACCAGCGCCAAGCGCTCGGCGCTGGCACCCGAGATCCCCACCGTGCAGGAGCAGGGCTTTCCCGGCTTTGACATCAATGGCTGGTACGCGGTGATCGCCCCGGCGGGCACCCCGGCCGACATCACCGGCAAGCTCAGCCGCGAGATTGCGACCGCGCTGCAAAACCCCGCGCTGCAGTCGCAGCTGGCCGCCAGCGGCTATGAGCCCGTCGGCTCCACGCCCGAAGCGCTGGGCGCCCATATCGACCGCGAGATGGAGCGCTGGGCTGCTGTCGTCAAAGCCACTGGCGCCCGCATCGAATAAAAGGCTCAGGCCCCAACAACAATGCCCTGGCAAGCCAGGGCATTTTTCATGGGGAAGTTAACGCAGATCAGCGGCTTTGGCGCGCGCTGGCCTGGGCTTCCAGTGCGGCGCGCAGCGCATCGTCATTGCTGCCCTGCTCGCTGCCGGCATCCGGCGTCACCTTGCGCAACAGGCCGGTGATGCGGCCCGAGTTCTGCATCAGGCGGTTGGCATACAGCGCGCCCTCGCCCGAGCCACGGGTATTGTTCCAGTTGCCCTCCGCCTGGTTGACGCTGAAGTTAAACCAGAAGCTCCGTACCGTTTCGCTCGAGGTGCCGCTGCGCATCTTCACGCACTGGGTCTTGCCGGTATCGACACCCCGGATGATCTGCTCGCAGGCAAACAAGCCGTCGTAGGAGACGGTCATGCCACTGCTGAAGGAAGAGCCGCCGGTGATGCGGGTCAGCTGCATGGTCTCGGTTTCGATATTGCCATTGCTGTCGCCATAGACCAGGCTCCACAGGCCCAGCAAGGAGGCGGGCGAGTTGTCATAGCCAAACTGGTAGCGCTTGATTTCCTTCTCGCCTTCGCCCGGCAGGGTGATGTAGCCCAAGGTGCCGCTGACAAAGCGGATGCGCACATTGCCAGGGCTGCCGCGCTCGACGCCGCTGCGGTCGCCACTGCCCAGGAAACGGCCGCCTTCGTAGCGGCCCAAGGTGGTCGTCAGCTCGCTGTTCTCGTTCAGGCGGCCGGTGGCCATGTAGAAGGTGGGCTGGCCGCTGCTTTCATAGGCATAGACCTGCATGACCAGCACGTCGTTTTGCACATCGACGGCAAAACCACGGCCGGGCCGGCCGTTGACTTCGTCGGAGATGATCCAGGTGCCGCCCTGGGGCACGTAGGCATGGGCCATTCCGGTAAGGGCCACGGCGGCCCAGGCAATCGCGTGTTTGAACATGTCGCTCTCCTATATCGGTGCGCCAATGTAGCGGCGCGGTAGTGGAGCGAGTATATCGACGAGATTGCGGAGGTCTGTGTCAGAAAGTGTCCTGCCCTGCACCCCGTGCAGGCCGCTTTTTGAGAACCTGTTCAGGACGCGCTTTGCAGGCGCCGCTGGGCCTGCTGGTGGCGCTGCAAGGTCTTGTGGGCGAGTGCAATCACGGGGGCATCGACCATGCGGCCATCGACGACGCAGACCCCGCCTTGCGCTGCCTCGGCGGCAGCCAGCACCTGCTGGGCGCGCTGCAGCTGCGCATCCGTCGGCGCAAAGGCCGCATTGATGGGCGCCACCTGCATCGGGTGGATGCTGAGCTTGCCACCAAAACCGCCGCGCAGCGCACGCGCCGCATCGGCCTGCACCACGGCGGCATCCTGGGTGTTGACCGTCACGCCATCGATGGGCGCGGGCAGCTGTGCGCGGCGCGCAGCCAGCACCACGGCCAGGCGCACCGGCACCAGCTCAGTCTCGTCCTCGGCGCAGGCCATGCCGGCATCGACCTGAAAATCCAGATGGCCAAAGGCCAGCCGCAAAACGCGCGGCGCGCGCGCAATCGCATCGATCGCATGCAGGCCCGCCACCGATTCGATGATGGGCACCAGCAGCCCTTGCGTACCCAGCGCCGGCAGCAGCAGCGCCATGGCATCGGCGGCCTCTGCCTTGGGCAGCACCACCCCGGCGGCGCCCTGCGCCACCAGCTGGGCCAGCGCCTGCAGGTCGCCATCAAACCAGGGCGTGCCATGGGCATTGATGCGCACCAGCACTCGGGCGCGCTCTGCCACTCGCAGCTGGCCAAAGGCGCCCAGCAAGGCGGCGCGGGCTCCTTCCTTGTCCTGCGGCGCCACCGCATCTTCCAGGTCCACGATCACCGCATCAGCCCCACTGGCCAGGGCCTTGGCGATGCGCTCGGGGCGGCTGGCCGGTACAAACAGCCAGGAGGTGGCGGTGGCGAGCGGATGCGCGTTGAGAGTCATGTCCATCAGTCTTCCGTTTATCAAAAAAGGGGCCCATGGCCCCTGCTCCTGCGCGGGTGAACGCCAGGCTTAGAGCCGCTAACACGACCCAGCAAACCGAAGGTTTGCGGTTGAGACTAGGCGTCCCCGACTAGGCGCCGAGCCGCAGGCAGTACAGTAGTACGACAAGGCTTGGCGCGGCCGGCCAGGCAACGACGTATCAAGGGTTGCGTTGGCGGCTCTTATTCGGCGGTCACGCCGGCTGCCTTGATCACCGTGTTCCAGCGTTTCACTTCGGATTCCAGCAAGGTCTTCAAGCTCTGCGGCGTGGCGCGGTCCGGCGTGACCAGCTCGCTGCTCAGGTCGGCAATGCGCTGCACCACGACGGGGTCCTTCAAGGCCACATTCAAAGCGGTGTTGATCTTGGTGATCACCTCGGCCGGCGTACCCTTGGGGGCATACATGCCGTGCCAGACCTTGACATCAAAGCCCTTCAAGCCCTGCTCATCGAGCGTGGGGATCTGCGGCATGGCAGTGAGGCGCTGGGGCGTGGTCACGCCAAACACCTTGACCCGGTTGCCGTCCTTGATGACCGGCGCGGTCTGCGTGGTCTGGTCGCACAGCAGATCAACCTGGCCGCCCATCAGATCATTCATCGCCGGGCCCGCGCCCTTATACGGCACGGTGGTGAGCTTGACGCCCGCCTGGTACGCAAACAGCATGCCGCACAGCTGCGAGACGGCGCCAATGCCGGCATTGGCCAGCGACACCTTCTCCTGGTTGGCCTTCACATAGGCCATCAGCTCCTGGAAGTTGTTGGCCGGAAAGTCCTTGCGCGACAGCAGCGTCATCGGCACATCGAGCACCTGGCCGATGTACTCGAAATCCTTCAGCGGGTCGTAGGGCAGCTTCTTGTACAGCGATGGCGCCGTGGCCATGCCCATGTGGTGGATCAGGATGGTGTAGCCATCGTTCTTGGCGCGGGCCACGCGCGCTGGCGCAATCGTGCCGCCTGCGCCCACGGTGTTCTCCACCACCACGGTCTGGCCCAGCGACTTGCCCATCGGAATGGCCAGCATGCGGGCCACCACATCGGTGGGGCCACCGGCCGAGTAGGGCACCACCAGCACCACGGGTTTGGTCGGCCAGTCCTCCGCCTGGGCGTTGAGGTGCAGGCCCAGGCCGGCTGCGGCCATCACGGCGGCAGCGGCCACCGGGGTCAACATGCGAAAGCGCATTCTTGTCTCCTTGTCTGGGGACAGGTACATTGCCCGTCCCGGTAGGGGAAGGGGCCTGAACGGGCCCCCGCTGCGCAGCCACCAAGCTCCGGCGCTGCTGCTTTCTTTATACGGCGACCAACAGCTTTTCGACCCTGGTCCAATCCCGTACTTGCCACAGTTTCTGCACCGATTGCTGCATCTGCGCGGCGGGCACGGCGCGGCTGAATTCACCCAGGCGCAGCGCCTTGTCGGTCAGCTCCTCGCGGCTCAGGGTGTTGCCCGGGTCGCCCTTGGGCTCGTCGACCCGGCCTTCCAGCACGCGGCCATCGGTGGTGGTCACGGTCACCTTGCCAATCCAGCGCTGCGGGTAGGCGCCGTCCACCTCGGGGTCCAGCACCATGCGCACCTTGTCGCGCAGCGCCATCGTGTCTTCGGCGCGGAATTCGTTGTCGAATTCGTTGAGGCCGGCAAAGCCAAAGCGCGCAGCCAGCGCCAGCACCGTGCCCATCGAGAACTTGCTCTGGTGCACCGTGCTGGGGTCCACCACGGGGCCCAGCACATCGATCGCGGCCTGGTGCACATGGGTCACCACCTCGGCAATGTCCGAGACCTTGAGCTGGTGCGCGCGTACCACCTGCAGCAGCGCATCGGCGGCCGGGTGGGTGTGGCGGCAGGAGGCATGCCATTTGAAGGAGGTCTCGGGCGTCGCCCAGCGCGTGCCCAGGCCATCGATGAGGCGGGCCGGGTCGCTGTCGCTGGACATGCCAGCGGCCATGCCCTGCGCGCCGCAGAAGATATCGGCCGCGCCGGTAAAGCCATCCTTGGCCAGGTAGGCGGCCATCAGGCCGGCACCGGCGGCATGGGCGGTGTGCAGCTGCTTGCTGTCGGCAGCGGTGCGCAAGAACTCCCACAGGCCTGCAGACTGCGTGCCGGCCGAGCCAAAGGCATGCAGCATTTGCTGCGCATTGAGGCCCAGCAGATGGCCGACGGCCGCAGCTGCTGCCAAGGTGCCGGCCGTGCCGGTGGTGTGGAAGATCTTGTAGTGCGAGCGGCCCAGAAACTCACCCACGCGGATGCCTACTTCATAGCCGGCGATACAGGCAGTCAGCAGCTCCTTGCCGGACTTGCCCAGCGCCTGCGCCACGGCCACGGCCGGGGGGAAGACGACCGCTGCCGGGTGGAACACCGAGCCGTTGTGCACATCGTCCTGCTCGGCCACATGCGAGGCGGCGGCATTGGCCATGGCCGCCAGGTAGGGGCTGCTGCTGCGGCCCTCAGGGCCGATCACCTCGGCCGGGCCCTGTGCCGGGCCCTGGCCCAGTGCAAAGCGGGTGATGCTGGCGACGGGGCGGGCATTGTGGCCGGCGACCACCGAGCCAAACCAGTCGACCCAGAGGTCTTCGGTTTTCTGCAGCACCGATTCAGGAATGTCGCTGTACTGCAGCTCGGCGGCAAAGCGGGCCAGTTGGGCGGCGGGCGTGGGTTGTGTGGTTGCTGTGGTCATGTTCTTGTCTCTCCAACAGATAGCATCAAAGGCCGGAGGCCTTGCGCACCGCTGCCAGCGCATCGGCCGGCAGCTGCAGCGCATCGAGAATGGTGGCCGTGTGCTCGCCCACTGCAGGCACCGCATCCATGCGGTAGTCGTACTGGTTGTTGCGGCCGGGCGGCAGCAGCGCAGGCACCGTGCCTACGGGCGTGTCCACCTGCGCAAAGCGCTGGCGCGCCAGCAGCTGCGGGTGTGCCCACAGACCAGCCATGTCATTGACATGGGCATTGGCAATGCCGGCCTCGTCAAGCCGCTGCACCACGTCGCTCGCCTGGAGCGCGCCAAAGATGCGCACAATCTCGGCCTGCAGATCGGCGCGGTTGGCATTGCGCTTGGCATTGCTGTCAAAGCGCGCGTCGGTCGCCAGCGCCGGTGCCAGCAGCACCTGGTCGCAGAAGATCTTCCACTCGCGCTCGTTTTGCAGGCCCAGCATCACCGTGCCGCCATCGCCGGCCACAAAGGGGCCATAGGGGTAGATGCTGGCATGCGATGCGCCGGTGCGCGGTGGTGGCGCTGCGCCTTCGAACGCGTAGTACATCGGGTAGCCCATCCACTCGCCCAGCGCTTCGAGCATGGACACATCGATATGGCTGCCCTCGCCCGTCTTGCCGCGCAGCAGCAGGGCCGAGAGGATGTTCGTGTAGGCATACATGCCCGCCGCAATATCGGCCACCGAGATGCCCGATTTGCTCGGCGTCTCGGGCGTGCCGGTCACCGACAGAAAGCCCGCCTCGCTCTGGATCAGCAGGTCATAGGCCTTCTTGTCGCGGTAGGGGCCGTTGTCGCCATAGCCGCTGATGTCGCAGACGATGAGGCGCGGAAAGGCTGCATGCAGGGCCTCGTACGACAAACCCATGCGCGCCGCAGCGCCCGGCGCCAGGTTCTGCAGCAGCACATCGGCCGAGCCCAGCAGCTGCTTGAGCGCCTCCAGCGATGCCGCATCCTTGAGGTCCAGCGCCAGGCTTTCCTTGTTGCGGTTGAGCCAGGTGAAATGCGAGGACTGGCCGCGCACCCGGCTGTCATAGCCGCGCGCAAAATCGCCGCTGCCCGGCCGCTCCACCTTGATGACGCGCGCGCCCAGATCGGCCAGCTGGCGCGCGCAAAAAGGCGCAGCCACCGCGTGCTCCAGCGATACGACGGTGATCCCGTCCAATGGTCTGGTCATGAAGACTCCGGTTGTCTGTTTTTATCGCTGCGCAGCGCCATCAGAACGAGCGCGGCAGGCCCAGGATGTGCTCGGCCACGTAGGAATAGATCAGGTTGGTCGAGATGGGCGCGACCTGATACAGACGCGTCTCGCGGAACTTGCGCTCCACGTCGTATTCGCAGGCAAAGCCAAAGCCGCCGTGGAACTGCAGGCAGGCATTGGCCGCCTCCCAGCTCGCCTTGGCCGCCAGGTACTTGGCCATATTCGCCTGGGCGCCCATGGGCTCGTGCTTGTCAAACAGCTCGCAGGCCTTCCAGCGCATCAGGTTGGCCGCTTCCACCTCGATGAAGGCATCGGCAATCGGAAACTGCACGCCCTGATTCTGGCCAATCGGGCGGCCAAACACTTCGCGGTCGCGCACATAGTTGGTCACGCGGTCAAGGAACCAGTAGCCGTCGCCAATGCACTCGGCAGCGATCAGGGTGCGCTCGGCGTTGAGGCCGTCCAGGATGTACTTGAAGCCCTTGCCCTCTTCGCCGATCAGGTTCTCCTCGGGGATCTCCAGGTTCTCGAAGAACAGCTCATTGGTCTCGTGGTTGACCATGTTCAGGATGGGGCGCACGGTCAGGCCCTTTTTCTCGGCCTCGCGCAGATCGACCATGAAGATCGACATGCCTTCGCTCTTTTTCTTCACTTCGGCCAGAGGCGTCGTGCGCGCCAGCAAGATCATGAAATCGCTGTGCTGGATGCGGCTGATCCACACCTTCTGGCCGTTGATGACGTACTTGTCGCCTTTCTTCACGGCCGTGGTCTTGATCTTGGTGGTGTCGGTGCCGGTGGTGGGCTCGGTCACGCCCATCGATTGCAGGCGCCACTCGCCGCTGGCGATCTTGGGCAGGTACTTTTCCTTCTGCGCGGCCGAGCCATGGCGCAGCAAGGTGCCCATGTTGTACATCTGGCCGTGGCAGGCGCCGGAGTTGCCGCCGCAGCGGTTGATCTCTTCCATGATGACCGAGGCCTCGGTCAGGCCCAGGCCGGAGCCGCCGTATTCCTGCGGAATCAGCGCGGCCAGCCAGCCGGCCTTGGTCAGCGCCTCGACAAAGGTCTCGGGGTAGGCACGGGCCTCGTCGACCTTGCGGAAATACTCATCGGGGAACTCGGCGCAGAGCGCACGGATGGCATCGCGGATTTCGGGGAAGTTGTTGGAGCCGGTATGTTCGATCATGGTTCTGGGTCGGGCGTTGGGGGTGGCGGCGCTGACAGCGTCTGCGCCACCCGCCGGTGTTGGGAAAAGCGTTGTTGGTGGCGGCGCTCAGCGGATCTTGGCGGTGGCCTGCATCGTGAGCCAGCCCTCATGGTCATGCGCCCAGAGCTTGATGGTCTTGCCATCGTCCTGGGGCTCGCCCAGCACGGTGAAAGGATGCAGATCAAAGGTGGGGCGGATGGCCTTGAACGAGAAGTCGGTCAGCACCGCATCCGGCGCATTGCGGCGCAGCAGATCGACCAGCAAGGTCGCGATCAACGGGCCATGCACGATGAGGCCGGGGTAGCCCTCTTCCTGCGTGACATAGCTGCGGTCGTAGTGGATGCGGTGGCCGTTGAAGGTGAGCGCCGAATAGCGGAACAGCATCACCGGGTCGGCCGTGATCTCGCGCTTCCAGGCGGCTTGCGTCTGGGCGGACGTGGGCTGGGGCACCGGGTCGCTGGGCTGGGCGGCGGCGCGGTAGACGATGTCATGCTCCTCGGTCAGCGCCAGGCCCCGGGCATTGCGGTAGCTGTGCTGCACCAGCACAAACAGCAGCTCGCCCGAGCGGCCCACCTTGTGGTCCACCGAGGCGATGCGCGAGACGCGCTCGACGCGCTCGCCAATGCGCAGCGGGTTGTCCGCCTGCCACTGCAGGCGACCGCCCGCCCACATGCGCCGGGGCAGCGGCACCGGGGGCAGAAAGCCGCCACGCGCCGGGTGGCCGTCCGGCCCCAGCAGGCTTTGCCGCGCCATCGGCAAAAAGTTCATCCAGTGCCACAGCGGCGGCAGGCTGTCGCCATCCTGGGCCGGGGCATCATCGCGGTCCAGGGTGGCCGACAGGCCCGCCGCGGCCGTGCGGGCCACCAGGTCCTGCATGGTCTCGGTCTTGTGGATCCAGCTTTGCAAATGGGCGACCTGCTCGGCAGAGAGCGAGGCGGCGGAAGGTTCAGGGGTTCGCGACATGGTGGCACTGTCGCAGGCTGCGCCCGCCAGCGCAATCGCAGAGATTGGAACCTCTCCTTTTACAGCGGTGAAGACAGCGGGTTAACGCGCATTTGTGAGCCAGTCGTTTCAGTTTGCCAAAGACCTGCCTACGCATTTGCGAATTGGCAATGCGCTTAATGGACGGCATGCTGGTGGCATTCATCGACACACACAGATCCAAGGAAAAGCAGACATGTCCACCATGCTCGAAGGCAAAGTCGTTATCGTCACCGGTTCTGGCGGCGGCATCGGCCGTGATATGGCCCTGGCCATGGCCCAGCAAGGCGCCAAGGTTGTCGTCAACGACATCGGCACCTCCACCACCGGCGAAGGCCATGACGACGGCCCCGCGCAACAGGTCGTCAACGAGATCAAGGCCGCAGGAGGCCAGGCCGTCGCCAATACCGACAGCGTCTCGGACGCCAATGCCGCGGCCAAGATCGTGCAATGCGCGCTCGACAGCTTTGGCAAGCTCGACGGCATCGTCAACAACGCCGGCATCCTGCGTGACCGGTTCTTCCACAAGATGAGCGTCGACGAGTGGGATGCCGTCATCAAGGTCCACCTCTACGGCAGCTACTACGTGGCGCGCGCTGCGGCCAACCACTTCAAGGAGCAGGAGAGCGGCGCGATGGTGCACATGACCAGCACCTCCGGCCTGATCGGCAACTTTGGCCAGGCCAACTACTCGGCCGCCAAGCTGGGCATCGTCGCGCTGTCCAAGAGCATTGCGCTGGACATGGCCAAGTTCCATGTGCGCAGCAACTGCATCTCGCCCTTTGCCTGGAGCCGCATGATCGGCTCCATCCCCACCGACACGCCCGAGCAGCAGGCCCGCGTGGACAAGCTCAAGCAGATGACCCCCAACAAGATCGCCCCGCTGGCCGTCTACCTGCTGAGCGACCAGGCCAAGGATGTGAACGCCCAGGTGTTTGCCGTGCGCAATAACGAGATCTTCCTGATGAGCCAACCGCGCCCGCTGCGCTCGGTGCACCAGGGCGAGGGCTGGACGCCCGAGGACATCGCCTCGCATGCGATGCCGGCGCTCAAATCCTCGTTTGTGCCGATGGAGCGGTCGGGGGAAGTATTCAGTTGGGATCCTGTCTAAGCTACCCCCTGTGCGGCGTTGCCGCTTCCCCCTAAAGGGGGACGGCACCCTCCGGGCGGGGCGGCCCTTCGTCGGTGCCTGGTAGATCGGCCTCGCCAGTTTTTGGCATGGCGCTCAGTAGGGACGACTGAGTTGTTCACACAGGCTCGATAGGTGTGCTCTGCCAGTTTCACAGATGCCCCCCAGTGGCGTTGCAGGACCTCCAGAACAGCCTCCTGTGCGCATCCAGAGCCGATAACGAAGTGCCGTTTCCCTTCCGCCTTCGCACCACAACAACCCCAGAGACAACGACCATGACCATCAATTACCAGCAACTCAAGGACCGGCCGTTTGCGCCGGTGCACCAGGATTATTCGCAGCGCGACACGATGCTGTATGCGCTGAGTCTGGGGGTGGGCAATGATCCGCTCGATGCCCGCAATCTGCCGCTGGTCTACGAGGGCATGGCGCAGCCGCTGCAGGCGCTGCCGACGATGAGCTCGGTACTGGGCTATCCGGGCTTTTGGGCCAAGGAGGCGGATACGGGGATTGACTGGGTCAAGCTGGTGCATGGCGAGCAGCGCACCACCATCCACCAGCCGCTGCCGGTGGGGGCCAAGGTGGTGGGCAAGACTCGGGTCACGCGCGTGATCGACAAGGGCGCGGGCAAGGGCGCGATTGTGGTGAGCGAGCGCAGCCTGGAAGGCGAAGATGGCACACTCTACGCCACCTTGGAGCAGGTCACGTTCTGCCGGGGTGATGGTGGTTACAGCGAAGCGCTGGGCGGCCAGCCCAGCGATACCTCGCTGCCGGCACTGGCGCCCACGCCCGATACGGCGCCGCGCTGGACCTACACCCACACGATCCGCCCCGAGGCCGCCCTGCTCTACCGCCTGATGGGCGACTACAACCCCCTGCATGCCGATCCCAAAGTGGCGCAGGCCGCTGGCTTTGACAAGCCCATCCTGCACGGCTTGGCTACCTACGGCATGGTCTGCCATGCGCTGGTGATGACCGCCTGCAACGGCGATGCCAGCCTGCTGCGCAGCATGCATGCGCGCTTTTCGTCGCCGGTGTTTCCGGGCGAGACCTTGCGCACCGAGGTCTGGCAGGAAGGGGACGCGCTGCAGTTCCGCGCGCTGGTGGTCGAGCGCGGCATTGTCGTGCTCAGCCACGGCAATGCCAGCATCGCTGCCGCGCAGCCATGAGCATGGCCCAAGGCCGGCAGATGGCGCTGGCAGACCTGGACCTGGCGCAGTTCATCCGCGCTGGTGACAGCATCGTCTGGGGCCAGTCGGCCGCCGAGCCGCTGTCGCTGATCCAGGCCTATGTGGCCCAGCGCCAGCGCTTTGCGCGTACCAGCGTCTTTCTGGGCATTGGCGGCGCAACCACCTTGCAGCCTGACCATGCCGATGCCATCGACATGCGCGGCTATGCGGCCGGTGGCTCGCACCGCACGCTCGGCATGGCCGGTGTGCTCGATCCGATTCCCTGCCACTATTCACAGATTCCGCAGCTGATCGCCAGCCGCCGCATCGCCGTCGATGTGGTGTTCGTCCAGGTATCACCACCCAATGCCGATGGCGACTGCAGCCTGGGCCTGGCCCATGACTACCTGGTCACTGCCATGCGCCATGCGCGCTGCGTGATTGCCGAGGTCAACGCCGATGTACCCTGGGTGGCGGGCGCCAGCCTGCGCCTGGCCGATGTGGATGCCTGGGTGCAGAGCGACCAGGGCGTCGTCGATGTGCCCGCTGGCAAGATTGGCCCCGCCGAAGAGGCGATTGCGCAGCTGATCGCCAGCCGCGTGGAAGACGGCGCCACCTTGCAGCTGGGCATTGGCAACCTGCCCGATGCGGTGCTGCAGGCACTGCAGGGCCACCGCGATCTGGGCGTGCACAGCGGCACCATTGGCGACCGTGTGGCCGACCTGGTGGAAGCCGGCGTCATCACCAATGCGCGCAAGGGCATCGATGTGGGCACCAGCGTCACCGGCCTGCTGATGGGCAGTGCCCGCACGCGGCGCTGGGCGCATAACAACCGCGCGCTGCGCATTGCCGGCACCGACTACACCCACAACGCCCGGGTGCTAGGCCAGACCCAGCGGCTCACCGCCATCAACTCGGCGATCGAGGTGGACCTAACGGGCCAGATCAATGCCGAGGTGGTGGCCGGCCAGTACCTGGGCGCGGTCGGCGGTGCGATGGATTTTTTGCGGGCCGCTGCCGCCTGCGATGGCGGCCTGCCGATCGTCGCGCTGCCGTCTACCGCGCGCGGCCAGTCGCGCATCGTCGCGCAGCTGTCCGGCCCGGTTTCCACACCGCGCGCCGATGCCGGTTTGATCGTCACCGAGCATGGCGTGGCCGACCTGCGCGGCCTGAGCCTGGCCCAGCGCGTGCGCGCGATGCTGGCGATTGCCGCGCCTGAACACCGAGACCTTCTGGCGGCCCAAGCGCGCCAACAACTGAACTGATTCAATTTTCTGGAGACATAACCATGCGTAAAGCCGCTATCGTCACCCCTTTGCGAACCCCGGTAGGCACCTACGGGGGCAGCCTGCGCCCCGTCTCGGTCGAGGACCTGGCCGCCACCACCGTGCGTGCCGTGGTCGAGCGCAGTGGCATCGACCCCAGCCGCATCGACGATGTGGTGTTTGCCCAGTCTTACGCCAGCAGCGAAACGCCTTGCGTGGGCCGATGGGCCGCGCTGCAGGCCGGCCTGCCGGTGGAAGTGCCCGGCATGCAGCTCGACCGCCGCTGCGGCGGCGGCCTGCAAGCGGTGGTCACCGCCTGCATGATGGTGCAAAGCGGCGCCGCCGATGTCGTGATCGCCGGTGGTGTGGAGAGCATGAGCAATATCGAGTACTACACCACCGATATGCGCTGGGGCAAGCGCGCCGGCAGCGTCACCATGTATGACCGCCTGGACCGGGGCCGCGAGCGCTCGCAACCGGTGGAGCGTTTTGGCGTCATCTCCGGCATGATCGAGACCGCCGAGAACCTGGCGCGCGACTATGGCATCAGCCGCGAAGAGGCCGACGCCTTTGCGCTGCGCAGCCACCAGCGTGCTGCTGCCGCCTGGCAGGCCGGCCGCTTTGATGCCGAGGTGGTACCCGTCAGCGTGCCGCAACGCAAGGGCGAGCCCATGCTGTTCAGCCGCGACGAGGGCTTTCGCGCCGATGCCACGATGGACTCGCTGGGCAAGCTGCGCGCGCTGATGAAGGGCGGCACCGTCAGCGCCGGCAATGCCAGCCAGCAAAACGATGCCTCGGCCGCCTGCCTCATCGTTGCCGAAGACAAGCTCCAGGAGCTGGGCCTGACGCCGATGGCCAGCCTGGTGGGCTGGGCCGCTGCCGGCTGCGAGCCCTCGCGCATGGGCATTGGCCCGGTGCCTGCCGTCAAGAAGCTGCTGGGCAAGCTGGGCCTGTCGATGAACGACATGGACCTGGTCGAGATCAACGAGGCCTTTGCCTGCCAGGTGCTGGCCGTGCTGCAGGGCCTGGAGTGGAACGATGCCGAGCGCCTGAATGTGAACGGCTCGGGCATCTCGCTGGGCCACCCGATTGGCGCCACGGGCGTGCGCATTCTGGCCACCTTGCTGCATGAGCTCGAACGCCGCAAGGGGCGCTACGGCCTGGAGACCATGTGCATCGGCGGCGGCCAGGGCATTGCCGCCGTGTTCGAGCGCTACTGACGCGCGGCAGCTGCCACCTACGACAAAAAACCAGGAGACAAGACATGACCTTCATCCACCGCCGCGGCCTGCTGGCCGCCACGGCAGCCGCCGCCCTCAGCCTCTGCGCTGCTGCCCATGCCCAAGGGGGCCTGGGATCGGGCGCACCGGTGCGCCTCATCGTCGGCTACTCGGCCGGCGGCCCCGTGGACCAGGGCGCACGCCTGCTGTCCATCGCGCTGTCCAAGGAGCTGGGCAGCACCGTCGTGGTCGACAACAAGACCGGCGCCAATGCCACCCTGGCGGGTAATGAGACCTCGCGCGCCAACCCCGATGGCCTGACCCTGTGGTTTGCCGCCAGCCCCACGATCACCATCAGCCCCAACGTGATGCGCAAGATGCAGTTCGACCCGGTCAAGGACCTGACCCCGATCGCGCCGGTGCTGAGCTACTACAACGTGCTGGTAGCCAACAACAACGAGCCCTTCAAGACCACGCAGGCGCTGGTCGACTATGCCAAGGCCCACCCTGGCAAGCTCAGCTATGCATCGGCGGGCGTTGGCGGCTCCAACCACCTGGGCACCCTGCTGTTTGCCAAGCGCAGCGGCATCGAGCTGAACCATGTGCCCTACCGCGGCAACGCGCCAGCGATGACCGATGTGATGGGCGGCCAGATCAACATGATGATGGACATCATCAGCACCGCCGGCACCTACATCCACGGCAAGAAGGTGACGCCCATTGCCGTCACCTCGCCCCAGCGCAACCCGGCGCTGCCCGATGTGCCGACCTTTGCCGAAAGCGGCATCGAAGGCCTCAAGGGCTTTGATGTCGGCGGCTGGTATGCCGTCTACGGCCCCAAGGGCATGGCGCCCGAGCTGCAGATGCGCCTGAACAAGGCGATCAATGCCGCGCTGGCCCAGCCTGAGCTCAAGGCCAAGTACAAGGAGCTGGGCTACGACGAATGGACGGGCAGCCCCCAGACCCTGGTCGAGCGCGCCGCCAAGGAACGCCAGATGTGGTCCACCGTGACCCAGGGCATTGTGGTGGACTGAAGAGGAACATATGGAATTTCGCATTCACCAGTTTCTGGACCGCTGGCTGCAGGAGGCCCCTGACCGGCCCTTCATCTACCTGCCGGACCGCACGTTGAGCTATGCCGACCTGGGCCGCCTGGTCGATGCGCTGGAGGCGGAGCTGCGCGTGCTGCAGGTGCGCAGCGGCGACCGCGTGCTGGTGGTCGCCGAGAACTGCCCCGAGCATGCCGCCTTGCTGCTGGCCTGCAGCCGCGTGGGCGCCTGGGCCTGCGGCGTCAATGCCCGCATGGCGCCTGGCGAGGTGCGCGGCTTTGCCGACAAGGCCGATGCGCGGGTGGTCTACTTCACCGACCGCGTCTCCAAGGCCGCTGCCGCGCACGCCGAGCGCTATGGCGTCAGCCCCTCCTGCGTGCCGGGCCTGGCCCACACGGCGGTGCGTGCCGATGCGCGCGCCGAGCCCGAGCCGGACGGCAATCCAGTCGCTGCCATCATCTTCACCTCCGGCACCACCGGCACCCCCAAGGGCGTGCTGATGAGCCAGCGCGGTGTGGCGCACTTTGCCCGCGTCTCGGCCCAGTCGCGCCGGCTCGGTCCCGATGACAAGGTCTATGCCTTTGTGCCGATGACCCATATCTTCGGCCTGGGCACGGTGCTGCTGGCCTCGCTGTCGGCCGGCGCCGCGCTGGAGATGCGCAGCCAGTTCGAGCCCGCCGATCTGCTCGACGCGCTCGCCCACCATGGCATCACGCAGCTGCAAGGCCCGCCCACCTTGTTTGCGCGCCTCTTGCAGTACTGCGAGCAGCAGGGCATCCGCCAACCGGCGGCGCCGCATCTGCGCTACCTCTACACTGGCGCCGGCCCGCTCGATCTGGCGCTGAAAACCAAGGTCGAGGCGCTGTTTGGCCAGACCCTGCACCATGGCTATGCGATGAGCGAATACGCCGGCTCGCTGCACCTGACGCACATCGACGAAGCCCGCAGCGACACCAGCGCTGGCTACTGCATCGATGGCGCGGAACTGCAGATCGTCGATCCGCACAGCGGCCGTCCGCTGCCGACCGGCGAGCGCGGCGAGATCTGGGTGCGGGGCACGGGCCTGATGCCCGGCTACTTCCGTGACCCCGAGGCCACGGCAGCCGCTTTGCGCGACGGCGGCTGGTACGCCACCGGCGACCTGGGCGAGCTGCATGCCGATGGCGCGCTCTTCGTCGTGGGCCGCCTCAAGGAGATGATCATCCGCTCGGGCTTCAACGTCTACCCCAGCGAGGTGGAGCATGCGCTGGGCAGCTTTCCCGGCATCCAGCGCGCCGCCGTCGTGGGCCAGAAGGAGGCCGATGGCAACGAGGCCGTGATCGCCTTTGTCGTGCAGGATGCCCGCCATCCGCCCGACCTGGATGCCTTGCAAGCGCATTTGCGCGAGCACCTGGCGCCCTACAAGCGGCCGGCGCGCATCATCGCCATTGATGAGCTGCCGGTAAATGCCAATGGCAAGGTGATGAAGCGCGAGCTGCAGGCCCGGCTGGAGGCCGAGCAGGCTCAGGCCTGAGGGGCCACCACCACGCCATCGGGGTCCATCACCAGGTAGTCCCCCGGCTGCAGTTGGGCGCCGCCCAGCTGCAGCGCCAGCCCCAGCGCTCCGCCGCCGTTGCCGGTCCCCCGCAGCGGCGTGCGGCCCAGCGCAAACACCGCCAGATCCATGCCGGCCAACATATCCGTATCGCGCACCGCGCCATAGACCAGCAGGCCCGCCCAGCCGTTGTCCAGCGCGATGCGCGCCATGCGGTCGCCCAGCACGGCGACCCGCAGCGAGGCCCCGGCATCCACCACCAGCAGGCGCCCGCCACCAGCAGTTTCCAGGGTCTGGCGCAGCAGGCCGGCATCTTCGTGGCAGCGCAAGGTCTGGATACGGCCGCTGGCCGATGCGCGCCCGCCATAGGACTGCCAGGCCGCCTGGCACAGCTGCGCGGCGCTGCCCAGCTGGTCGCTGAGGTCCGAACTGCGGGTGGGCAGCGACAGCGGCACGTCGGCTGCGGGGGCTGTTGCCATCGCCATCAGTCGATCCTCGCGCCCGAGAGCTTGACCAGCTTCTGGTGCTTGGCCAGCTCCTCCTGGAAAAAGGCCGGTGCCTGCGCCGGTCCCTTGTCCAACACCATCAGGCCCTGGCCAGCGATGGCGGTCTGCGCTTCGGGCGAGGCCAGTGCGGTCTTCATGGCCGCAGCGTACTGGTCGACGATGGGCTTGGGCAGGCCAGCGGGGCCCACCAGCGCGATCCAGGCATCAAAGCTGTAGCCGGGCACGCCCGCTTCGGCCAAGGTGGGCACATCAGGCAGCGCGGCCGAGCGCTGCGTGGTGGACAGCCCAATGGCACGCAAGCTGCCGGCCTTGATCTGCGGCAGCGCCTGCGACACCGACACAAAGGCCAGCTGCACCTGGCCGCCCATCAGGTCGGTGATCAGCGGCCCGGTGCCCCGGTAGGGCACATGCTTGATGTCGATGCCGGTCTCGGCAATCAACAGCTCGCTCGCCAGGTGCAAGGTGCTGCCATTGCCGGCCGAGCCGTAGTTGAGCGTGCCGGGGTGCGCCTTGGCATAGGCGCGCAGCTGGGCCAGGTCCGTCACCGGCAGCTTGGCGTTCGCCACCAGCACCAGCGGCACGGTGGCCAGCACCGCAATTGGCGTGATGTCGCGCAGGCTGTCGTAGGGAATGGTCTGGTAGATGCCGGGGTTGATCACATGGTTGGACGAGATCATGCCCAGGGTCAGCCCATCCTTGTGCGCCCGCACCACCTGGGCGGTGCCCGGGATGCCGCCAGCCCCGGCAATGTTCTCGACCACCACCGGGTGCCCGGTGATGCGGCCCAGGCCCGGCGCCAGCGCGCGGGCCACGGCATCGACCGTCGATCCTGCGGCCAGCGGCACGACCATGCGGATGGGCTTGTCCGATGCGGCGGACTGCGCGCTGGCCTGGCCCGTGGGGAGCCACAGCCCAGCGGCCAGCAGCGGCAGCAGGGCGAGCAAGCGGCGCTTGCTGGGTGGGTTTGCTTTTTTCATCGTTGTCTCCTGGTCTCTTTTTTTCTCAGTGGGAAAAGCGGCGTCTCAACTCCTCAAACGACATGAGCTCACCGGCGATGGCGCTGGCCGCCACGGTGGCGGGGCTGGCCAGCCAGACGCTGCCGGGGCCGCCACGGCCTGGAAAATTGCGGTTGATCGCGCTGACCGTCACCTGGTCAGCGCGCTCCGAGCCGCCTGGGCCGCAGTTGCCGCAGGCCCCGCAGGAGGGCTGGAGCATGCGTGCGCCCACGCGCTCAAAAGCATCGAGGTAGCCGGCAGCGGCGCAGTGGTCGCGCACGGCGGTGGTGCCAAACTGCAGGAACAGCTGCACGCCGGGCGCCACCTTCAGGCCGCGCTCGGCGGCCCAGTGCAGCACCCGGTGGTAGTGCACAAAATCCTCGCGCTTTCCGGCGGTGCAGGAGCCGCCGTAGGCAATGTCGATGCGCAGCGGCGCAGTGATCGATGCGAGCGGCCGGCCATTGCCCGGGTCGCCCGGGCTGGCCACCATCGCGGGCACCGCAGCGCAGTCGATGTGGATGGTCTGCGCATAGTCGGCGCCCGGGTCGCTGTGCATCCAGTCCTCCAGCACCACCTCGATGCCGCGCCGCTCGCGCAGAAAGCGCACGGTCTCGGCATCGGGCGCGACGATGCCGGTAAAGCCCCCCAGCTCGGCCGTCATATTGGTCAAGGTGGCGCGCTCGTCGGTACCCATCTGGGCGATGGCCGTGCCGCAAAACTCAAACACCTTGCCGACGCCACCACCGGCGCGGATAAAGGGCTGGGCCAGCAGGTGCAGCACCACATCCTTGGCGGCCACACCAGGCGCCAGCGCGCCATCGAGCACAATGCGCAGGCTTTGCGGCAGGGTCAGGCGCACCGCACCGGTGACAAAGGCATTGGCCATGTCGGTGGTGCCCACGCCAAAGGCCACGCAGCCCAACGCGCCGCTGTGGGTGGTGTGCGAATCGGTGCCCACCACCAGCTGGCCGGGCAGCGCATGGCGCTCGGTCATCATCGCGTGCGAGATGCCCGCCACATTGCTGCCGTCATCGCGCAAGGCCTCGTCTTCCGTCAGGGTGCGGTAGCTGTGCAGGCCATAGTCGGCGGCAAAGCTGCGCTGGGCCTGCACCATGCGCTGCACGTTGGGCACCAGGCCGCCGCGCACATGGGCGGGGCTCTCCTGCACATAGGAGGTGTGGTCCTCAAACACCAGGATCGAGGCCGGGTCGATGAGCGCCAACGGGCGGCCCAGGCTGGCATGCAGCATGTGCGCGGCCATGCCTGTGTAGTACTCGTGGATAAAGCGCCAATCGGCCCGCACAAAGGCGCCGTCGCCCGCAACCGGCTGGGCCGGGGTGACGGCCGTGGCCAGCGCATGCCGGGCGACGATTTTCTCGAACAGGGTGCGCGGCTGGGGGGGCGGTGCTGCTGCGGACTGCGCTGCGCTGGCTACATGGGCAACATTCGCCAGATGCTTGCGGCCAAAGGCCAGCAGGCCACCTTGCATAAGGATGGCTGCGGCCAGCGCATCGCGCCCGGCCAGCAGCTCCTGCCAGGCAATCGCCTCGCCCGCAGCAATGCGCGGGACCAGGCTCATATCGGTCGAAGTGATCAGGCCGATGTTGTCGGCGTTCTGGCGGTAGATGCGCTCAAAGCTCTCGGCAATCACCAGCCGCACACCGGCCAGCTTTTCGGCCATGGGGCTGTGCTCGCGCGACGAGCCCTTGCCATAGCGCTTGCCAGCGACGACGACCTCGATGCCGCTGCCCCGCACCGCACCAGCTGCAATCGGGAACACACCAGCGGCCTGGAAGCCGCTGTAGGGGTAGTGGCCCAGCGCATCGTCAAAGTGCGTCAGGATCGCGATCGGCGTGATCTCGTCGGTGGAGACATCGTCGCGCAGCGGCTGCGCAGCCGCCAGGGACAGCTGCTCGCCGGCCAGCACCTGCTGCACGCAGGCGGGGTTCTGGCTCAGGTACAGGATGCGCGGAGAAAAATGGAGTTCTGTGGGGCTGGTGCTTGGCATGCCCCATCATCGCGATGGCGCCACGCGGCAGGAAGCGCTAAGACAGCACAGGGGATAGCGCAAAAATCGATAACCGGGATTACCCGGGGAGCGGCTCGGTGCCGCCTTGCAGCACCTGCAGCAGGGCCTGGGTGGTGCGCAGCTGCGGCTGGCGCCGCAACGCATACAGGTGCAGCTCGCGCTGCGCCCAGGGCTCAGCCAGCGGCCGCAGCACAAAGCCGGCCGAGCCGCCATAGGCCGCGACCGCGCTCTGCGGCACAACGGCCATGCCCAGCCCCGCTTCGACCATGCGGCAGACCGCATCAAAGCTGCTGAGCGAGACCTCGGGGTTGAAGCGCTGCTGCAGCGCCTCGGCGCGCTCGTGCAGCATGCGGTCGAGCGCGCCGCCCTGGTGCACACCGATCAAGGGATGGGCCAGCACCTGCGCAAAATCAACCGCGCCGTGCGCAGCCAGCGCATGGCCCGGCGGAATCACCACCTGCAGCGGATCGCTGGCAAAGTACCAGGCATCCAGTCCCGAGGCCGGTGGCACGGCCACACCAACACCGACATCGGCGCGGTCATCGAGGCAGGCACGCAGCACCTCGCGGGTATCGGCCTCGTGCAAGGAGATGCGCACATGCGGATAGCGCGCGCGGAACTGCGACAGCTTCTCGGGCAGAAAGCCCACCACCGCCGACATATTGGCGTAGAGCCGCACGGTGCCGCGCACCTCGTCGCCCTGCTCCTGCACCTCGCGCACCAGGCCTTGCAGCTCCTCATCAATCTGCATGCCCCGCTCGCACACCCGGCGACCGGCTTCGGTCAGCACCACGCCGCGCGGCGAGCGCACCAGCAAGGCCGTGCCAAAGGCATGCTCCAGGTCCGACAGGCGGCGGCTGAGCGCCGATGACGCAATGTGCTCGGTCTCCGCAGCCCGTGCGATCGAGCCCGAGCGCGCCACGGCGATAAACAGCCGCAGGCTATAGGTGTCCAGGCGTCTGACAGGCGGGCGGTGGGAAGTCATGGTGGGGCGTGGGGTGGTCAGTCGCCCAGGATAGCGCGCCGGGGGCGCGGGGCGCGGCGATACCCGAGCGCGCCCCAGCGGGTTGTTGCCAGCGACCGGGCTAGCCGCCAGCAGCCGGCACGATCTGCTGCATGAAATCGTTCAGGCTGGCGGCAGACAACTCGCCCACGCGCTGGCCCTGCAACTGGCCGTTCGCGTCATAGAACAAGGTGGTGGGCAGCGCGCGGCTGCCGGCCACCTCGCCCATGCTGTTGCGCGGATCGAGCAGCACCTGGCCATCGGGCAGGCCAAAGCCGCGCGCGGCCTTGAGCACCACCTCAGGCGCCTCTTGCTGGTTCACCCAGAGAAACTGCGCCTGCGGGTAGCGCTTTTGCGCCTCCAGCAGCGCGGGCATCTCGCGCACGCAGGGGGTGCACCAGCTGGCCCAGAGGTTGATGACCACGGGCTTGCCTTTGAACTGGTCGAGCGCATGGCTTTGGGCATCGAGCGCCACCAGCGACAGCGGCGGCAAGGCCTTGGCGCTGGAGGAGAAGTTGGAAACCAGGGCATTGCCGCCCAGCCACAGCACGCCAAACAGCGCTGCCGCGCCCGCCAGCGGCTGGAACACGGCCTTTTTGCGCAGCCACAGCCACCACATATAGACAACCGCCACCGCCAGCGCCGCCCAGGGCTCCCAGCCCCCATCGCGCACATTCAGCATTGACAGCGGCTGCGCCAGGTACTCGTCGGCATAGCGGGCGACAAAGCCCAGGCGCGCCGCCACCAGCGCCAACAGCGGCAGCAGCCAGGCATGCGGCGTTGTGGACAGGCCGCGCTTGCGCGCCCAGCGCGCCAGCAGCACATCGGCCGCAAGCCATGCCAGCATCAAAATGACCAAACCCCAGGGCAGTGAGAACGGCCCGATCTGCAAACTTGCGCTCATCGTTGTATTTCTGAAAGACAAAAAACGCTGGAGTGGGTACACACCAGCGGCGATTGTGCAGTCTGAATACCTGGCGCGCCTTTTGGTTCCATTCCTGGGCCCGGCAGCAGGGCCCGGGAAGGGGAAAAACTGCTTTACTGGTCTTCGCTGACCAGCTTGATATTGCAGTAAGCCTGCAGGCCTTCAATGCCGCATTCCGAGCCCCAGCCGCTTTCCTTGACGCCGCCAAACGGTGCCTCGGCCATCGAGATGTTCAAGGTGTTGATGCCCAGCATGCCGGTCTGCACGCCGTTGGAGAGCTGCTGGCGCACGGCGCTGTCCTGCGTGAAGGCATAGGCGGCCAGGCCGTACTGCAGGCGGTTGGCGCGCTGGAGCGCTTCGTCCATGTCGGCGATGGGATTGATCAGCGCGACCGGGCCAAAGGGCTCCTCGTTCATCAGGCCGGCGTCTTCGGGCAGGTTGCTGATGACAGTGGGCTCCCAGAAGAAGCCCTTGCCGGGCATGCGCTTGCCGCCGGTGTGCAGCGTAGCGCCCTTCTCCTGGGCATCGGCGATCAGGCGGGTGAGGGCCTCGATGCGGCGCGGATTGGCCAGCGGGCCCATCTGGCTGCTCTCGTCCAGGCCGTTGCCGACCTTGAGCTTTTTGGTGCGCTCGACAAAGGCGCTCACAAAGCTGTCGAACACATCGCGGTGTACATAAAAGCGCGTGGGCGAGATGCAGACCTGGCCGGCATTGCGGAACTTGCCGGCGACCAGGGCATCGGCGGCCTTGTTGATGTCGGCATCCTTCCAGACGATGACCGGTGCATGGCCGCCCAGCTCCAAGGTGGCGCGCTTCATGCTCTTGGCGGCATGCGAGGCCAGCATCTTGCCCACGGCGGTGGAGCCGGTGAACGAGAACTTGGCCACCTCGGGCTGGTCGAGCAGGTAGCCCGAGACCTCGGCGGGCACACCAAACACCATGTTCAGCACACCGGCGGGCAGGCCGGCGTCATGCAGCACGCGCACCAGCTCCTGGGCGGTGGCGGGTGTTTCCTCGGCGGGCTTGAGCACCAGGGTGCAACCAGCGGCCAAAGCGCCGGCAATCTTGCGTGCGGGGGTGATGGCCGGGAAGTTCCAGGGCGCAAAGGCGGCGCAGACGCCGACGGGCTCATGGTGCACCGCGATGCGCTGGGTCGGGGTCTTGCCGGGCACCAGGCGGCCATAGTTGCGGCGGCCCTCTTCGGCATACCAGTCATAGGTGTCGGCAGCGGCCAGCACTTCCAGTTTGGCTTCGCGCACCGGCTTGCCCTGCTCCAGGGTCATGCAGCGGGCAATGTGGTCGGCACGCTCGCGGATCAGGCTGGCGGCCTTGCGCAAGATGTCCGAGCGGGCCAGCGGCGAGGTGCGCTTCCAGCCTTCAAAGGCTGCGTTGGCGGCCTGCAGGGCGGCCTGCAGATCGGCGGCGCTGGCGTGAGGCAGCTGGCCCAGCGTGGATTCGTCGAGCGGGTTGATGACCGGCTCGCTCTTGCGGCCGTCGGCGGACAGCCATTGGCCGTTGATAAATAGTTGCAACTGTGGATAAGCTTGGGACATGCTGGGCTCCTGCAAGGGGGTTTGGAATGCATAACGCGGTCTTTCAGCGCTGAAGACCGCGTTGCCTGTGGATAAGTCTGTGGTTACTTTTTCACGAAACCACACTTGCCATCGGCCATGGGCCGGAAGGCCTGGTCACCCGCAATGGTGGCCAGCACCTTGTAGTAGTCCCAAGGGCCTTTGGATTCCTCAGGCGACTTGACCTGCACCAGGTAGAGGTCGTGCACCATGCGGCCGTCCTCGCGCACATGGCCGTTCTGGCTGAAGAAATCCTCGATCTTGTTGGACTTGAGGTACTTGGTCACCGCGGGGCCATCGTCGGTCTTGGTGGCCGCCACGGCCTTGAGGTACTGGGTCACGGCCGAGTAGGTACCGGCATGCACCATCGAGGGCATGGTCTTCTTGCCCATGCGCTCAAAAAAGCGCTGCGAGAAGGCGCGCGTCTCGGGCGTGCGGTCCCAGTAGAAGGCGGTCGCAAAGGTCAGGCCCTGCGCGGTCTTGAGGCCCAGCGAATGCACGTCCTGGATGAACATGAACTGCGGCGCCACCGTCTGCTTTTGCATCAGGCCAAACTGCTTGGCCGACTTGATCGCATTGATCGTGTCATTGCCCGCGCTCACCAGGGTGACCACCGAGGCCTTGGACTCCTGCGCCTGCAGCACAAAGGACGAGAAATCGCTGGCATTGAGCGGGAAGTTGGTGCGGCCCACGATCTTGCCGCCGCCCTTGCTGACGATATTGGTCACCGTCTCGGCGCCGGCCTTGCCGAAGGCATAGTCCACCGCCATGATGTACCAGTCCTTCTTGCCTTTTTCCAGCATCGCATGGGCCACGCCGCTGGCCATCGCATAGGTGTCATAAGTGTAGTGGATGGCAGTGGGGATGCAGGCTTCGCTGGTCAGCGTGTCTGAGGCGCCGCCCGAGGTCAGCACCAGCTTGTTGCGCTCCTTAGCCAGGTTGTAGACCGCCATCGCGACGGCCGAGTTGTTCAGGTCCACCACCACGTCCACGCCATCGGTGTCAAACCAGGTGCGCGCACGGCTGGCACCGACATCGGCCTTGCCCTGGTGGTCGGCAAACACCACCTCGATCTTCTTGCCCCCCACACTGCCGCCAAAGTCTTCCACCGCCATGCGCGCGGCTTCGAGCGAGCCCCGCCCTGCGGTGTCGGCATAGGGGCCGGACATATCGCTGAGCACGGCAATCTTGACGACGTCGTCAGAGATGCCCTGCGCTTGCGCGCCCGTCGTGCAGCATGCGGCCATGGCCAAAGCCAGCGCGGTCATTTTCATGGTCTTGTCTCCGGTTTTATAGAAAGCGTTTGACAGACGATGCTAGAGATTTCCAGCGCGCCGGTTTCTGCATTTGCCAAGCGCCGCCTTAGGCTGCGCCAAAGCCTAGAAAACCCTGATGGTCTTCTAGAGCAAACTGCTGTCACCCAGGTTCGTCAAGCGCGGCCAAACCCCCTCTTCGGCAACCAATAATTGCGTGCAGCAGGCAATGGGGCCATGCTTGAGCATCCGCTATCTCCTCAGAAAGATTCCGCAATGACACCCTCGATGTCAAGCCAGTACCAGGCTGCATTGGATACGGGCAGCTTCCAGATTCAGCGCTGCAAGGCCTGCGCCCAGGCCATCTTCTACCCCCGTGAGCTGTGCCCGCATTGCGGCAGCGATGCGCTGGCCTGGGAGCAACCCAGCGGCCAGGGCACGGTCTACTCGACCACAGTGATCCGCCGCAAGGCCGAGGCTGGTGGCGACTACAACGTCGCGCTGGTGGACCTGGCAGAAGGCCCGCGCATGATGAGCCGCGTCGAAGGCATGGCACCGGCCGATGTGAAGATCGGCATGGCGGTGAAGGCCGAAGTCATCGAGCACAACGGCAAGGGCCTGGTGGTGTTCAAAGCCGCATAACGAGGGATAAAAACATGGCACAAGTACATACCAGCAGCGGCCTGCGCGCGCTGCGCGGCAAGGCCGCCATCACCGGCGTGGCCACCTATGGCTGCGGCGAAGCCCCGGGCTCGGACGACATGCTGCTGCTCGCCCGCGCCGCCCATGCGGCCGTGGCCGATGCGGGCCTGACGATGCAGGACATCGACGGCCTGGCCACCTGCAGCGTCAACGCCACCATGTGGCCCATGCCGGTGATCGAGCACCTGGGCATCAACCCAAACTACGTCAATGGCACCATGCTGGGCGGCTCCAGCTTTATCGCCCACCTGCTGCCCTCGATCATGGCCTTGGAGGCCGGCCAGTGCAAGCATGTGCTGGTCTGCTACGGCAGCGCCCAGCGCTCGGCCGCCTTTGGCCGCAAAGAATCGACCGCTGCGCGCAAGTTCATGGACCCGCAGCCCTTTGAGCACCCGTTTGAGCCCACGATGCCGGTCGCAGCCTATGCGATGGCTGCGGCCCGCCACATGCACCAGTACGGCACCACACGCGAGCAGCTTGCGGCCGTCGCCGTCTCGGCGCGCCAATGGGCGCAGAAGAACCCCGAGGCCTTCATGCGCGATTCGCTCTCCATCGAGCAGGTGCTGGGCGCGCGCATGGTGGCCGATCCCTTCACCGTGCGCGACTGCTGCCTGGTGACCGATGGCGGCGGCGCCTTTGTGCTCAGCCGCGCAGAAGACGCCCAGCGCGGCCCCAACGCCCCCATCTATGTGCTGGGCAATGCCACGGCCTGCTGGAACCGCCAGATCTCGTCGATGCCCGACCTCACCGTCACCGCTGCGAGCCAGTCCGGCGCGCAGGCCTTTGCGATGGCAGGCCTGACAGCGCAGGACATGGATGTGGTCGAGCTCTACGACGCCTTCACCATCAACACCCTGCTTTTCCTGGAAGACCTGGGCTTTGTCAAAAAGGGCGAGGCCGGTGCCTTTGTTGCCAGCGGAGCGATTGCGCCGGGCGGCAGCCTGCCGGTCAACACCAATGGCGGAGGCCTGTCCTGCGTGCACCCGGGCATGTACGGCATCTTTGCGCTGATCGAGGCGGTGCGCCAGCTGCGCGGCAACTGCGGCGAACGCCAGGTGGCGGGCGCCCAGCTGGCACTGGCCCATGGCAATGGCGGCACCTTGTCCAGCCAGGCCACGGCGATCCTGGGCACGGCGGCAACGCTCTGACCTGCGCTACAGAACACAACAGAGAACCATCCATGATTCGAGACCCAGAAACCCTGGAGGCGCTGCTCGACAGCGTGCGCCGCTTTGTGCGCGAGCGCCTGGTGCCCGCCGAAAACGAAGTCGCCGAGACCGACGAGATCCCCGAAGCCATCGTGCAGGAGATGCGCGAGCTGGGCCTGTTTGGCCTGACGATTCCCGAGCAGTTCGGCGGTCTGGAGCTGACGATGGAGGAGGAAGTGCATGTGCTGCTGGAGCTGTGCCAGACCTCGCCCGCCTTCCGCTCGGTGATCGGCACCACGGTGGGCATCGGCTCGCAAGGCATTCTGATGGATGGCACCGATGCCCAGAAGGCCGAGTGGCTGCCACGCCTGGCCACCGGCGAGGTGATCGCCTCGTTCGCGCTGACCGAGCCCGAAGCCGGCTCGGACGCCGCCTCCCTGCGCACCACCGCCGTCAAGCAGGGCGACCACTACCTCGTCAACGGCACCAAGCGCTTTATCACCAATGCGCCCCATGCCGGCATGTTCACCCTGATGGCGCGCACCAACCCGGCCGACAAGGGCGCGGGGGGCGTCTCATCCTTCATCGTCGATGCCCAGAGCCCGGGCATCAGCTTTGGCAAGTACGACAAGAAGATGGGCCAGCGCGGCGCCCACACCTGCGATGTGATCTTTGACAACGTCAAGGTGCCCGCCGCCAACCTGATCGGCCTGCAAGAGGGCCGCGGCTTCAAGACCGCGATGAAGGTGCTGGAAAAAGGCCGCATCCACATCGCCGCCGTGGCCGTGGGCTGCGCCAAGCGCATCCTGCGCGACGCGCTGCAGTACTCGCTCGAGCGCAAGCAGTTTGGCCAGGCGATCTGCGACTTTCAGCTGGTGCAGGCCATGCTGGCCGACAGCCAGGCCGAGCTGTATGCCGCCGAGTGCATGACCATTGACGCCGCGCGCCGCCGCGACGCGGGCCAGAACGTCTCGACCGAGGCATCGAGCGCCAAGATGTTTGCCACCGAGATGTGCGGCCGCGTGGCTGACCGCGCGGTGCAGATCCTGGGCGGCTCGGGCTATATGGCCGAGTACGGCATCGAGCGCTTCTACCGCGATGTGCGCCTGTTCCGCCTCTACGAAGGCACGACCCAGATCCAGCAGATCATCATTGCGCGCAACATGGTGCGCGACGCCAAGGCCGCCGCATGAGCACCACCCCACCCCGCCAGCAGCTGAGCATCGAGGACCTCAACACCCGCGTGCCCTTTCTGCGCCTCATCGGCGCGCGCCAGGACCCGAACTTTGAAGACGGCATTGTGCGCGTGCACCTGCCCGACCTGCGCGAGGAGCTGTGCAACCAGCTGCCCGCCGCGCATGGCGGCATCCTGATGACCCTGCTGGACGTGGCCATGTCCCGCGCTGCCGTGCTCGCGCCCGGCGCGCCGTCGAGCACCGCCGTCACCGTCGAGATGTCCTCGCGCTTCATCTACCCGGGCCGTGGCCCGCTGGTTGCCGAAGGCTGGGTCATCAACCAGGGCCGCTCGCTGTGCACCTGCCAGGCCAACATCTACGACGCCAACCGCCGCATCCTGGCCACCGCCCAGGGCACCTTCAAGTACTGGAAAGCCCACGCCTACGACAACACGGCCGAGCCCAGTGCATAACTGAGGGGAAAAGCACGGCCATGTGCATAGTTTTGTGGATAAGCCGCTGACTTATCCACGACCCACCAGAAGTCCACCGACTTACCCCCAACGAAAACGCGACCCGAAGGTCGCGTTTGTTTTTGAAGAACGGAAAACAGGATGGTGATTCCGGTATTCAACAGCTAGGAGCAGCGCGCACAGCGCCCAAGCCACCCACCCCAATGGCGAGATGGGCCCGCAGGCTAGGCGTGGCGCCGCAGACAATACTTTGGTATGGCAAGGCGCCACAACAACGCATGCGGGCCCATATCGCCACCCAAAAACGAAAACTGCCAAAGTCCCATCCAGAACAAGAATCCGCCAGAGCACACATGCACCCAGGACAGGATCCCCACCGACTTACTTGTCTGGAAGCTCGATTTTTACTTCAAGAACTTCAAGGTTGTCTTGTCGTTCCAGGTTGACGCGGACGTCATCCGGATTGATGGAGACGTACTTGGCGATCACCGCCATCAGCTCTTTTTGCAGCGCAGGCAGATAGTCCGGCTGGTTGTTGCTACGCCCAGTGCGCTCACGCGCCAAAATAATCTGCAGCCGCTCCTTGGCGACCGACGCGGTCTTTTTCTTTTCACCCAAGAACAGGGACAGCAAGGACATTGAACTTACCTCCCAAAAATGCGTTTGAAGAAACCAGGCTTTTGCGCATCGGTAAAGCGCATCGGCTTGTCTTCACCCAAAAAGCGTGCCACCACATCCTTGTAGGCTTCGGACACATCGGTCTGGTTCAGGTTGATCGCAGGCGTGCCCTGGTTGGACGCCTGCAGCACCGACTCCGACTCGGGAATCACACCAATCAGCGGAATGCGCAGAATGTCCTGGATATCCTCCAGCGACAGCATCTGGCCGTCCTGCACCCGGTTGGGGTTGTAGCGGGTGATCAGCAAATGCTCCTTGATCGGATCGCCGCCATCGACGGCGCGCTTGGTCTTGGAGCTGAGCATGCCCAGAATGCGGTCCGAGTCACGCACGGAAGAGACCTCGGGGTTGGTGACCACCAGCGCCTCGTCGGCAAAGTGCATGGCCATCAGCGCCCCGCTCTCGATACCGGCGGGCGAGTCGCAGACGATGAAATCAAAGTCCATCGCGGCCAGGTCCTTGAGGATCTTCTCGACCCCCTCCTGCGTCAGCGCATCCTTGTCGCGCGTTTGCGAGGCGGCCAGGATGTAGAGGTTCTCGAGCTGCTTGTCCTTGATCAGCGCCTGGTTGAGGTTGGCCTCGCCCTGGATCACATTGATCAGGTCATAGACCACACGGCGCTCGCAGCCCATGATCAGGTCCAGATTGCGCAGGCCGACATCGAAGTCGATCACCGCAGTCTTGTGCCCGCTCAGCGCCAGTCCGGCCGCAAAGCTTGCACTGGTGGTAGTTTTTCCAACTCCGCCCTTGCCGGAAGTTACAACGACGATTTTTGCCATCTTTCGATCCGATCCCTTTACGTCCTCAAATGTCCAAAGCCCGGTGCGGGCCGTCCCCGTGCGCCTGTCACAGCGGTTCGATCAACAGTTTCTCACCTTCAAGCCGCACCACGGCTGCCTTGCCCGACAGCTCGGCGGGCCAATCCGACTCGACCGTGCGGTAGATGCCCGCGATGGACACCAGCTGCGGCTCAAAACAGGTGCAATAAATACGTGCACTCTTATCCCCCCGGGCGCCGGCCACGGCCCGGCCCCGCAAGGGCCCGTAGACATGGACGTTGCCATCGGCAATCACCTCGGCGCCGTAGCTGACGATGGCGTTGACGATCACATCGCTGCCCGCCGCATAGACCTGCTGACCCGAGCGCATCGGTTTGTCGACCCGCATGGTCGCCTTGGCCGGCAGCTGCACTTCCTTGATGACCTCGACTTCGACCTCGCGCACTTCGGGCTCAGCCGCCTTGCGCGCAGGTGGCGCCTCGGGCGCGGCGATCAGCCCCGCCGCATAGGCGCGGGCCATCTGCGCCTCGCTGCCGCCGCGCACCGCCACCGGTGTGGTGCGGTACTGGCGCAGCAAGGCCACCAGGGCAGCAAAGTCGATGTCCTCATCGGCCTCGCGCAGCTGCGCCAGATCGACCAGCACCGGGTCGTGGTCGAAGAAGGCGGAGTCGCTGCCAAAACGCTCGGCAAACTCCTGCGCCAACTGCTCCAGGTCGGCCGAACGCAGTGCGAACGCAACCACCGGCAACTGGGCGCTTTTCATATCGAAACCGCTGCGCTGGGTCGTTTCACCTGACATGGTTATAAGCCGATCTAGTTACTGGACATGAATCGGCAAAGTGTAACCTGCCTGACGTGAATCGCCGCAGCCGGTCTGCCGTTTTGCCCGGATTGACAACACTCTTTTACCAATGAAGCCGCGCTTACGGGCGGATACAGAGTGCCATGAAAAAGGGCGCTTGCGCGCCCTCAAAGAATGCCACAACCCGTCAAGGCTTGAGCTGGAAGCCGCAGTGGCCGCAGAACACATCGTCGGCCGCCACCACTTCAAAGCAGCTGCGGCAGCGCAGCAAGGGCTCGGAGGCCGCCTGTGCCGCTGGGGCTGCCGCAGGCGGCAAGGCCGAAGCTGCCGCGCCGCCAGCCACCGCTGCGCCACCCAGACCCGCTGCGGTAGCTGGCGCTACGGGCGGCTGCACGGGGGCTGGCGCCACCACGGGTGCCGGGGCCACAGGGGCTTGCGACACGGGGGCAGGTGGTACCGGAGCCACGGGCGCCGAAGGCGGCACAGGCGCAGGGGCGGGTACCGGCGCGGACGCTACGGGAGCAGCCGGTGCGACAGGTGCGACCGGCGCAGGAGCCGGGGCAAAGATATCGTGGTGCGGTGCCACCGGTGCGGCTGGCGTCACTGGCGCCACAGGCGCTGCCGGGCCTCGTGCCGCAGCACCCTGGTGGCCATGGCCATCCATATGCGCGGCGTGGCGCACCTTGTCGGCCGCTTCACGGGCCATGCCCTGGGCCTGGCGGGCCTTTTCGCGCGCCAGGTCAATGCCGGCCTGCAGACTCTCTTCGGTGCCCTGCTCATCGAGGCCATCGGTGACCATCAGGTAGATGATGTTCACGCCCATGATCATTACCTGCATGGTCAGCGCCATCAGCACCGCAAACAGGATCACGGTCGACAGCGTACCGGCCAGCATATGGCCGCTGCTGGCCATCGCGCCAAAGGCGGCGGAGTTGCCCATGCCGCCCATCGAGGCCATCATGCTCGGGCCAATCACGCCGCTGGCAATGGCCGTCATGTAGGCAAAGCCGGGGATGAAGCCGGTAAACACCACCAAGGTGATCACGGTGATGACGATATAGAGCGCCAGCAGCATCAGCACCAGTGGCACCAGGCGCGTGCGCACGACAGCCACCACCAGCGATACGGCGCGGCGCAGCGAGCGGCCGTCCCAGATCGCCGGCGCGAGCAGTGGCGCGGCGACCCAGTACAGCGCGATGAAGAACACCGAGGCGGCGATCACCATCACCGGGTGGGCAAAGAACAGCAGGATCGGTCCGATGAACGGGATCTTGCAGACGAAATACACAATGGCCGCCACCAGGCACAGGCCCAGCACCACGGCCAGCACCAGCAGACCAAACAGGATAAATCGCGGCACACACAGCAGGCCCGCGCGGATGGCGGCCGCCACGCTGCGCTGCTCCACATCCTTGGCCTTGTCCTGCAGCAGGATGCCGACGGCCGACATGCCGGCCGAGAACACCACCGAGGCGATGACCAGGAACAGCAGCGCCAGCAGCATGCTGCCCGCACGGGTCGCCAGCATCTGGCCGCCCACCATCACCAGCCCTCCGGCCAGCCAGGTCAGGAACGACAAGCCGAGCACGCGCCACTGGGTCAGCCCCTCGGCCGCTCGCATCAGTTGGCCAAAGTCAATGGACTTCAACATCGATTGGGGAGAAGACATCTGCGATTCCTTCGTCGTTTTTACCGTATAGCTGCTCCGCCATGGCCTGCGCAGGCGCTTTCATGGCGGAGATGGGGGGATGGGCCGCCTGCTCAGTCGATGCGGCTGGGCCAGGGTTTGGCCTGGATCACGAAATGCTCGACACCGGCGGGCACATTCTTGTCGGCCGATTTCTTGACCTCGACCGGGTTGCCGGCCTCGGTGGGCGCGGTGCCGGAATTGGTGTTGACCTTCTTGGCGCGCAGATCACGTGGCGAGACGGTGACAAAAATCGTGGCGCCGCCGCGGTTGTCGGCCATCATCGTGGCAATGTCCTTGATGGCGACCATCGCATCCTTGTGCTCCTGGCGCGACTTGGCGGCCCAGGGCAGATCGAGCGAGACCGAATCGAGCACCGGCATGGCGCGCGTGGCGGGCGACTGGCTGGTGCTGAAGACCTGCTCGGTGGTCATGGTCTTGCTGCCTTCCTTGATGCGCTGCTTGGCAGGCAAGGCGGACATGGCCTCGACGGCACGCAGGCGCAGGGCCTCGGCCTCGTCGATCTCGCCCTTCATCTTCTGCTCCCAGGTCACCAGGGCAGGTGGCACGGCAGGCTCACGGCAGCCGGGGGGCGATGCGACACCACATTCGACCTGCACCGGTACGGCCGGCGCGGGAGCCGGTGCGGGTTCTGGCGGCGGGGCAGCACAGCCGGCCAGCGCGAGCACCGACACCAGGGCGGACATTTTCATCAATAGTTTCACAAGGCTCTCCTTCAATTGAGCAAATCATCCAAAGTCTGTTTGCGCACCGGCTTGCGCACCGCCGGGCGGGCCGGTGCAGGTGCCGGGGCGGGCGCTTCCTCCACCGCCACCGCTGCGGCCGCAGCATCCTCGGCGGGCGCTGGCGCCAGCAGCGTTTCATTGGGGGCGAGGGCGGCATCGGTAGCGACCATCGCAGGCGCTGCGGCCTCTACCGGCACCGCCACATCAGCGGCCACGGGCTGGGCGGGCGCTGCCGGTGCGGAGACACTGGGCGCAGCC